>JAGVCD010000134.1 GCA_020059425.1 Chamaesiphon sp.
ATTTGCCGGTTACCCCTAATGTTTGGAGCCACCCCCCATGCACCTAGTTTTTTGCAGGGATTTGTGGCTAAGTTGCGCCAGGGTGAGACGCTTCAGCTGTTTACTGATGAATACAGAACTCCGGCTAGTGGGGAATCGATCGCGCAAGGAATTTTGCTGGCTCTAGCTTCGGATATTCCCTGTTGGCATTTAGGGGGAGTGGAACGCTTGTCGCGCTATGAATTTGGACAGTACTTGGTGGAAATGTTGCAATTACCAATGAGTCTGCTACAGCCCTGTTTCCAAAAAGATGTGCCGATGGCTGCGTCGCGTCCGGCGGATGTTTCTTTGGATAGTTCGTTGGCTTTTGGTAGGGGTTATGCGCCTTTGGGGATTATGCAGGAATTGCAAAAGCTAGAAATTCAACTTTAGTTAACGGCAGTTTGGCTAAATCAAAAATTGCTGGCAAGGTTGAAAGAACCCGGATCTGGGGGTTCTATCCATTACGCAAAAGTATGCAGAAGCCTGATGGGGAGAAGAGTTAAAGAATGAGTTGCCAGATAGACAAGAGAACAGAGAGTGCATCAAAGTATCGAAAAGTCCAGCATGAGTTAGATTACCTAATCCCCACAATTGAACAAGCTGCTGTCATGGGACAGATGAATATTGAAATTCCGCGTAACCCAGAGCGGTCAGCTAGAGCAGAATGTTTAGCAATGCGGGCAATGGCTGTAACTGTTGAGATGCACAGACATCATCCAGAAGAGTCTTGTAAACTGGATTGCCAAGTTAGGTGGCTTCTTAGCTCGTAAGCATGATGGAGAACCTGGACTCAAAACCGTTTGGCGCGGTCTTGGGGTACTCCATCATTTACTCGAAGGTGCGCAGCTAACCCACAAAACTTAGTCTCAACATACTATCCAGCCACTTTTGCATAATGGATAGATTGGAAGGGGAGCAAGAGACTGCATTCCCACAGCATTTATGAATTTGGAATTGCTAATGAATTAGTTGCAAACTCGGCGATAGCGAGCAATTTTGTTAAGATAAAGCCATTGCAATCTGTTTTAGAAAGATATGGCTGCTGCCGTTTTTGTTCAAAATCTTCATAAAAACTACGGTACTACCGTAGCGGTGCAAGATGTTTCTTTCCAAGTAGCATCTGGCGAAATCTTTGGCTTACTAGGACCAAATGGCGCTGGTAAAACTACCACTATTCGCTGTCTTTGTACCCTAACGAAGCCCGATAGTGGACGCTTAGAAGTCGCTGGTGTTTCTGTTTTAGAAGATCCGAGATCAGCCCGTCGGAAACTGGGGTATGTGGCGCAAGAAGTGGCTTTAGACAAGGTTTTAACTGGGCGAGAGCTATTAGAGCTGCAAGCGGCTCTCTACCATCTCCCCAGAGCTTTGGCCCGCGATCGCATCGAATTCCTCACCGAAGTTTTGGGCTTGCCAGACCATATTGATAAAAAAACTGGGATCTATTCCGGTGGTCTGAAGCGCCGACTAGACCTGGCTGCTGGCTTACTCCATCAACCCGAAGTCCTGATTTTGGATGAACCCACCGTGGGTCTGGATATTGAAAGCCGGGTGGTGGTCTGGGACTTTTTACGGCAACTGCGATCGAGTGGCACCACCATTTTAATTACCAGCCATTACCTCGAAGAAATTGATGCTTTAGCCGATCGGGTGGGGATCATTGATGGCGGTGTAATTATTGCCACTGGTACCCCCAGCGAGTTGAAAGATCGATTAGGAGGCGATCGGATCACCCTGCGCATTCGGGAGTTTTCACCACCTGCCGAGGCCGCAACGGCCAAAGTGATTCTCAGTGACCTGCCCTTTGTGCAAAATGTGATTATTAATACCAACCAGGGCAACTCCCTAAATCTGGTAGTACAAAATCAAAATGATGCCCTGAGTATCATTCAATCTACTCTGCAAACCGCTGGCCTGCCCATTTTCGGTTTGGCTCAGTCCCGTCCCAGCCTCGATGATGTCTATCTAGCTGCTACTGGCAAAACTCTGATGGATGCGGAATTAACTGCCGCTGGCCGTCGCGATCTCAAAGCTGAGAAAAAACAAAGTATGAAGTAATCCTGAGGCAGAGGTTGACTGGCAATATTTTTTATCCACAAAGTTAATAGTATGATTACCAACACTTCTAAAACTTTTGCTGACTGGCAGCATAACAGTGACAGCCCAAATTCCAGCCAAAGCAGCCATTGGAAAGATTTTATCCAAGAAACAGCCGGGTTGACCAAACGCTTATTTATTCAGCTCCAGCGCCGCCCCAGTACTCTCATTGCTGGCATTATTCAGCCCTTGATGTGGCTATTACTTTTTGGGGCGTTGTTTCAAAATATTCCGCAGAATTTATTTGGGGCCAATTATGGCCAGTTCTTGGGTGCTGGCGTGATTGTTTTCACCGCCTTTGTGGGAGCTTTAAATGCCGGATTACCGGTGATGTTCGATCGAGAGTTTGGCTTTTTGAACCGATTATTAGTTGCGCCCCTGGCCAGTCGTTATTCGATCGTGGCCGCTTCGGCCATCTACATCGTCGCTCTAACGTTTGTGCAAACTTTTGCCATTATTGCGCTAAGTGTGGCCTTAGGCTCTGGCTTTCCCGGACTAGTGGGGCTTGGTATAATTGCTTTAGTAGTTTTAATGTTGGTAGTCGGGGTGACAGCCTTAAGCTTAGGCTTAACGTTTGCCCTTCCTGGCCATATCGAACTAATTGCCGTTATTTTTGTTACCAATTTACCGTTATTGTTTGCCAGTACTGCTTTGGCTCCCCTGTCTTTTATGCCCCCTTGGCTCCAAATAATTGCTTGTCTCAATCCACTTAGTTATGCGATCGAACCAATTCGTTATTTGTACGTCAATGATCATTGGCAGTGGTCGAGTGTGGTATTACAGGCTCCCTGGGGTGCTGTGACCTTCGGCAACTCGTTGCTAATCCTATTGGTCTTTGCCGTGGTTGCTTTGTTATCAATTCAGCCATTATTGCGTCGCCGCTTAGCTTAGCGCCATTGTAAAATTGAAAAATTAGTAGGTTTATTATTATGTCTAAATTTAATTTCTTAGTCGTCGGTTTATTGGTAGGTAGTAGTCTCACCGCTCTGAGCCAACCAAGTTTTGCCCAAAGCAGCTTTGGTGGTGGAGACTCTCGCGATCCCTTTAGTAGTGCCAGCCAAGGTGATAGCACTGGTCTACTACGCCTGCTCAATGGCATTCAAAACGGGAAGCAAACTAGCGAAAAAGACTTTTTATCCCAGCAGCAGACTCAACTTTCCGGCTCCGCCCAAGATTTTCGGGATCAGCAACTTCGTCGCATCAACGAACAGAAAAAACAGTCTCCAAAGTTGAAAAAATAACTTTAAGATTTGGTTTTGTGACTAGGCAAGTCGGTGGGGATATTTTCCTGTCGGCTTTTTTTCGTTTTCTAACAGTCTGAGCTGCTGTTATAGTAGTTATTCGTCCGTTATGGAGCCAGACCTACGGTTTACACACGCCCTCTTGCCACGCTGA
>JAGVCD010000408.1 GCA_020059425.1 Chamaesiphon sp.
CAATCTTGGTCTGGTAAATCTTATGGGGAAATTGCTAATGCTTCTGACTATGACTATGGCTACATCAGAGATGTGGGAGCTCATTTATGGCAGCTTTTAAGTACATCATTAGGAGAACCAGTCAAGAAGAAAAACTTAAAAGCTGTTTTATCGCAAAAATACCAGCAGTGGCAAAACTCCCATCAAATTGTTTTTAAAAACCGTCAAGACTGGGGAGAGGCGATCGATGTCTCGACCTTTTATGGAAGAACTACCGAATTAAACACGCTGACTAACTGGGTAACTAGAGACCGCTGTCGTTTGGTGGCGGTTTTAGGGATGGGGGGAATGGGTAAAACCTCCTTGGTCACTAAATTTGCTCAGCAACAACAAGCGGCTTTTGACTGTGTGGTCTGGCGGTCATTACTTAGCGCCCCGGCTCTCCCAGACTTGTTAACTGATCTTTTACAAAGTCTCTCACCTCAACCGATCGATCGACAAAGCTCAAATATCTCCGCTCAAATCTCTGAACTACTGAAGTTATTAGAGCAGCAGCGTTGCTTAGTGATTCTAGACAATGTGGAGTCTATTTTTCAGCAGGGTACCACCGTCGGCGAATACTTAAGCGGTTATGAACAATATCAAGATTTACTCAGAAAGTTAGCAGAAGTCAGTCACCAAAGCTGTGTTATCTTAACCAGTCGTGAGCAACCTCAAGAAATTGCCATTGGGATTGGTTCGATCACATCAGTACGAGCGCTGCTACTACCGGGTGTTAGCTTGCCTGAAGGGCAAGCAATTTTTGCCGATCAAGGATTTATAGCCGTAGATGATCAAGATATCACTACAATTTTAAAACACTACGGCGGTAATCCTCTCGCTCTTAAGATTGTAGCGGCTGGTATTCAAGAAATGCTGGGTGGAAATTTACAATCATTGCTGCCTCATTTACCCACTAGTTTATTGCAATTTACCGATATAAATGACATTCTCAATCGTCAACTACAAAGAATATCACCATCAGAACAAATTGTCATGTACTGGCTGATGATTAATCGGATGCCAGTTTCACTAGATGCGCTGGCCGCAGATATTTACCCAGGTACATTGACACAACTACCTCAATTATTGCTCACTCTCCAAGCTTTAAAAAGACGCTCTTTAATCGAGTACTCTGAATCTGGTTGGTATCTCCAGCCGGTGGTTATGGAATTTATTACCGCCCATTTAATAGCTAAAGCTACTGATGAAATCATCACCGCTCAGCCTTATATCTTGTGTCACACGGCACTAATCAAGAGCCAAAGTCCTAACTATATTCGGCAAACGCAAATCCGGCTAGTTATTCAGCCTATTTTACAACTACTCAGCCATCAGCTGGGCATCAGTTCGGAATTATCTATACAGGCCATCCGCTCTTTGCTACACCAGTTACAGCAATCATCTCAGCCGTTTCCCGCTTACGCTCCTGGTAACTTGCTGAACTTATTAAAATATCTGGAGGCTGATTGGCAATATTTAGACTGTTCACAATTACCAATCTGGCAAGCCGATTTTGTGGGCAGTACCTTGCAGAATACTGATTTTAGTCAGGCGATTTTTCAAGATTGTCTGTTTATGCAGCCCTTTAGTGCTGTGTTAAATGTCATATTTAGTTCGGATGGACAGCTACTGGCCACCAGTAATGCCAATGGCGAAATTCAAATTTGGCAACTGCAAGATAGTCAATGCTTGCAAACACTAATCGGTCACCAAAATTGGGTGAGAGGAATTTCTTTTAGTCCTAACGGACAACTACTGGTCAGCACTTCTGATGACTTGACCATCAAGATTTGGGATGTCCAGACTGGTACAGCCCAAAAAACTATTCACAGTGACAGTTTCTCTTTGTATGCTAGTTTTAGTCCTACTGGTTATCAGTTAGCTACTACACATGTCAATGGCCACATCAAAATTTGGGATGTGGCTACTTGGCAACTCCGCCACGAATTCTTGGCTCATCAAGGTTGGGCTTGCCGAGTTCACTTTAGTCCTGATGGTCAGCAGCTAGTGAGTAGCGGTGCTGATAATTTGGTGAAGTTGTGGGATCTCAGTCAGTATCAGTGCTTGCGAGAAATGCCAGGTCATCAAGGTTGGGTGTTTGCCGTGATGTTTAGTCCCGATGGTCAAAGAATATTGAGTGCTGGTCTCGATCGCACATTACGGATTTGGGATCAGGCTACTGGTGATTGCCAACATGTTTTGACTGGTCATACCGACTGGATTTGGTCAGCGGCTTTTAGTCCGGATGGTCAGCAGATAGCCAGTACCGGCAATGATCAGACAATTCGACTGTGGGACAGTCATAGTGGTGTTTGTCAGCAAGTGATTCCAGGGCACACCAACCGGGTGTGGTCGGTGGCCTATCATCCAGCTGGCGATCAATTAGCCACGGGCAGTGACGATCAAACTATCCGGCTGTGGAATACTCAAGATGGCAAATGTCTCCAGGTGATTCAGGGGTGGCTCAATTGGGTGCTGTCGATCGATCTTCCAGCTGATGGTAAACAGCTAATTAGTGGCCATAACGATGGTATTGTCCGGGTTTGGAATATGGCCAGTAAAAAGTGTATGCAGGAGTTAATTGGCCATCGGCAACCAGTACGAGCTATTGCTTGTCACCCCACTTTGCCCATAGTAGCTAGTGGTAGTGACGATAAAAATATTAAGGTCTGGCAGCTGGCCGACCAGTTAGCAGTTTGCGCCTATACTATGAGTGGTCATACTGATAGCATATTAGCCGTAGACTTTAGTCCGGATGGTCGGTTGTTGGCTAGTGCCAGTGGTGACAAAACTATTCGCTTATGGCATCCGGAGCAAAATGAATGTCTAGCTTGTTTGACAGGTCATCAAGATAAGGTGCTGGACTTGGAATTTAGCTCTTGTGGTCAGTACTTGGTTACGGTGAGCGAAGATCAAACAGCCAAAATCTGGAATGTTAAAACAGAGCAGTGTATCTATAACTTTACTGGGCATACTGATCGAGTTATAGCGGTGGCCTTTCATCCCGATGGCCAACAGGTCGCTAGCGCTGGTCAAGATCGCCAAATCAAGATTTGGAATTTTCGTACAAATGAAATAGTTCTAAGCATTGATTATCCGGGAGGCTGGGTGCTCGCTCTTGCCTATAGTCCTTGTGGTCGCTGGCTCGTTAATGGCGGTAACGATCATAAGGTGTGTGTGTGGGATGCAGCGACGGGTGAATGTCTACATTCCATTGCAAAACACACTGACTGGGTGTGGGATATCGCGATTCATCCGATCAATGGCAGTATCATCAGTGCTGGAGCTGATGAAATGATCTATTTCTGGAAAGAAAAAACCCGAGAATTTCAAACATCTTTGCGTGTAGATCGCCCTTATGAAAATATGAACATCACCGCAGTAAAAGGTTTAACCCTTGCCCAGAAAAACAACTTGAAAAAATTAGGAGCAGTGGAAATTCCCACCACTGCAGATCAAGAGGATAGCAAATTACTACCTATTAACTTCCGGAAAAATAAAGAGCGTTTCGCTAATTAAGGTTTGCGTCAAGTCAGTATTTTATTTACTATAACTATGAACACAGTAGCATCAGACTCATCGTTGCCAGTATCTTTTCTTCCAAAATCAATCAACGAAACTATCATTCCCGATCAAGAGGTAGAAAAACGGATAGCAGCCATTGATAAAAGACGGCACGAACACGATGATCAAGTTCTCAACTGGGATATTTGCTTTTATCTCACTCCGGCAGAAATTGCTTACATTCCTGAAGTGATTAAGCTTCAGCATCTCGGCACCGAGAAACTCGACAAACAGCCTCTACGGGGTATGCTTCTCACCTTTACTAGTGCGAAATTACAGCTTTATCAAACAGATTGGATCGCACAGATTCCGGGGGACAGCGATCTAACTCGGGGGTTGAAAAAAAAATTATCACTATCTAGTCAGCTCCCGCTGGACATTCCCGGCTATGTGTTTCATGCCGCACCAGTCACCCCTAGAATTGACGATAACTTAGGGCAGTTTAATCAGGGCGATCGGATGATTTTTAATGGTGATGGCATGATCTATCGCCTAAATTTTGAGAATGGTCAGCCCCATCTCAAAACTCGGCTGATGAAAACTCCTTGTTACTATGCCGATTTAGCGACTCAAATTCTTCCCGAATATAGTGGAGGTCTGTGGCCTTTTTTGGATGGGGGTATGGTACGTACCAGTCTACTACTGGGATCGCGTAGTCAGGCCAACACCGCTTTTGTTGTCACCAAAGATCAGCTGATTGTGACCTTTGATGGTGCTCGTCCCACAATCATTGACCCGGATTCACTAGAAATTTTGGATACTATCGGTCGATCGAATGAATGGCTAGGGCTAATTCCCAACTTTCTCATTCCTCGTCCCTTGGAGCAGATGTTTGAGCCTTATTCGACTAATGCTCACCCGGTTTACGACCACTCCTTACCACCCGAGCATCCCGATACCCAAAATTTTTATGCCGTAAATTATTCTCAGGGTCTCACCCTGTTGAACGTAGTCAGTCGTTTTCGGAAATGGTTACTCACCAGTTTTGGTCGTCAAGGTCGGGTTTTGACATTTCCCTTTGGTGGTTTTACTGATATCGTGCGCTATCATCCAAAAAAGCCTCTAGATCGCTGGCGGCTTTATTTACCAGGCAATGAACCGGTGATCGTGGAGCAGGCTGCTCACCAAATGGCCTTAACCGAGGATTATATTCTGGT
Source organism: Chamaesiphon sp. (assembly GCA_020059425.1). The sequence goes on from JAGVCD010000408.1 coordinate 4,743, forward strand.
GGGCGACATTGCCTTTGAGTTAGAAACCGCCCAAATTTTTGCTCCTTTTTGGTTCGGCAACATTCGTGCCCGGATCCGCCAGCTTCGGAAAAATCATCAACTGCTCAGCAAATTAACTACTTTTCCCTTACGTATTGGCACCTGGCTATCCACCATATTTTTTAAGATTGTATTGCCGCTCTCTCATGCTGATATTTATCTGGTGCGGCGGGCTGATTTACAGAAGGAGCAATCTGGTTTAAGCGATCGACCGGGCTTTTTCAAACTACCAGCTCCGCTGATGGCGATCAAAATCACTCTTCCCCGGGAAGTTGCCCATTTTGTAGTTGATTACCAAAACCCTGATGGCATTATTACCTTGAATGCTACGCATAATGTAGGTTGGGATGTCACCGAGTGGATTGGAGAATTTGATCAATCGATTCATGAAAAAAATCTGTGGCAACAGCTAGACAGGTGGATTAACCATAGACTTTTTCAGACCATTGATCTGTTAAAGCCTCTCTTTCAGGGCAAATCAACTCCCAGCACCAACAAAATTTACAATTTTATCGATCGCTATCAAAGTCTCTTAATCACTGAAGATCTTCCCGATCGACGGAAGAATCTGAACAAAAAAGATTTAATTGGCATGTCCGCCAGCCCAGTAGATCTAAATGTCCTGGCTCGTTACCAAATTGATGGTCAGACAGGCACAATTTTAAAATCCACCTTTTTAAGTGAACCCGGTACTAAAGAAACGGAAGGTGGTCGCAATACTTGGTCGCCTTCCGTAAATACCTCTCGTAACTTACAGCGCGATCAGGCTACCGAAACAGTTTCCATTATCAAAAATTTATACTGGATGTCCTGGGGACATTCCTGGGAAATGGTGCCCAAAAGAATTTATTTGGCCTATAAAAATCGCAATGTGCGCACTATTCCGATCGAAGCGATGGATGCGATCGATACCGATAAACCCATGACTCTACTGCGATTAGATACGGAGCAGATGTCGATCGTTGATTCTTTTGAGTTTCCGATCGGCTATTTTGTGCGTGCCCCGCAGTTTATTCCTAGCTCTGATCCTTGTCCTGATGGCTTGGATCCCAGTATTCATGGTTATCTGTGTTGTGCGGTTTTAGCTGATGATCACCAAAATTTGGCTCGCGATGAATTTTGGATATTTCATGCTGACGACCTGAAGAACAAGCCCATCTATCGTTTGAGCCACCCTGATGTCAACCTAGGACTAATGATTCATAGTACCTGGCTCCCGCCAGAACATATGCAAGCTGCCCAAGCCAAATATTCTGCTGATCAACGTGCCGAGATGCGCCGCCACTTTATAGAAAGTGACTATCAAGAATTTGCTGCCCAACATATCTGTAAACGAGTCAATCGGCTTTATCAAGAAGTGATCGCTGAGTATTTTATTCCACAAATTTCTGAAAAAAAAACCCGGGAGGCTCTGATGCAAAAAAGAGATGGCAACTAAATATTAACAATATGCCAATTAACATTCTGAAGAGTTGTCTCTTTGATTATTTTTTTCCAATTTTTCTTCGGACATAAATTACTCTCAACCCCAATAATACAAAACTGAGCTAACTAGTCCAGATCAATTTCGCTACCGGACATATGACTGCTGTTACATTTCGTTAGCTTTTTCGCCCCGCAAATTGGGTAAAATCAGCATGGTAATTGATATTCATAAGGAAATTGAAATATGGTAGCTTCTTTTCTTCCCCAAATTTTAGTGCCTTTAGTGGGTCTAGTTTTTCCCGCTTTAGCAATGGCATTCCTCTTCTTGTACATCGAACGCGAAGACTCAGCGGCATAAGTCGTTATCAGTCGTGCGGCTACAAAAAAAACTGGGTATTTACCCAGTTTTTTTTGTGTCAGACTTTTTAGGATGGTAATTCGACCTACATCGAAGATCCCAATCCAGCATAAGCGCCATAAAAGAACAGACTTACAACACCAATTACCCCAAAGCCAGCAACAGTGCCGACTAACCATAACGGAATTCTTCCTGGTTCAGACATGACTTAATTTCTCCAAAACGGACTTTTTTATACGAATCAAACTGTCAACTAGTTAAAGAAATAGCTAGTGAACAGGATGCCAAGGGTGAAAACCAAAAGCAAGCCCAAGAACAGAGAAGATCTGTTCAATTCAACGGGCTGGCTATTGGGATTAGGATTACGTTCCATGTGCTATACCTACTCTTTAAATAACCTATCTTTGAATAAACTGCATGGCAGCAATTGCGCCAATAAAAAATACAGTGGGTACACCCAAAGAATGGATTGCCAACCATCGGACTGTAAAAATCGGGTAAGAAATAGGTTCGTTGCTACCGCTTTCCATAAGTTCTCCTCTACTAAAAATTACTTAATAAATTTGTCAATCTGACTTTTCGACTCAAAGCGATCGGAGACGATCGGCAACTCTTGCTGACGATTTTGGTTAAAGTATTCGTTAGGACGAGGGGTACCAAAGGCATCGTAGGCCAAGCCAGTGGCTACAAACAACCAACCTGCTACAAAAAGAGCTGGAATGGTCAGGCTATGGATTACCCAATAGCGAATACTAGTAACAATGTCAGAAAATGGCCGTTCGCCAGTACTTCCTCCAGACATAGAATTTTCTCCTATATATATTATTAAAATCTGCTAACGACTAATTTTACATGATCTATCGGTTAGTGGGTAAACTCTTGGCCAGATTCACTTACTACCCGACATCCAGATCATTAGCTACTAACAATTTGGGGTGTTCGGCAGCGAGTTGTTGTTGGAGTTTTTTTAGCGGATAGCGCCCGCCGCATATTAACAATCGATCGCCAGCCATAATGACGGTGGTCTGCTGATCAGGATTGTCAATAAACTTGGTAGCACGGCGTAAAGCGCGAATCTGCACCCCATACTGGCGATGGGTATCTAAGGCGCTAAGGGTTAATCCGACAGCCATGCTTTCTGGGGCAATTACCACCCACTGACAGGGAGCGTTACTGCTCGGCAGTGCAATCTTGCCGCGCACTAGCTGCTTGAAAGCAATTTTTTCATCGGCAGAGCCTACCACTAAGCAGCGATCGCCATCCAATAAGATGGTGTCTTCACTGGGGTAGGGCAGCTCATCACCGCTTTCCCGGCGAATGCTCAAAATGGTGATGCCGGTTAAGGAGCGAATATTGGCTTCTTCGATCGACATTCCACTCAATGGCGAAATCACCGGAATATTAAACCACTTGGTACTCATGCCCACGGTGGCGGCTTCCACATCAATTTTATCGGTCTCAATGCCAGAATTTGGCC
>JAGVCD010000288.1 GCA_020059425.1 Chamaesiphon sp.
AGCAAACGTTTCCCAGCAATAGTCAAAATGCTTTCCGGATGAAACTGCACTCCTTCAATCCAAGGATAATCGCGGTGGCGCAAGCCCATAATGGTCTGATCCGCGATCCAAGCAGTAATTTCTAGGGATGCGGGACAGGTCAACCGGTCAATAATCAAGCTATGGTAGCGAGTTGCCACTACCGGATTTTCTACTCCCGCAAATACGCCTTGACTCGCGTGATAGACCTCCGAGGTTTTGCCGTGCATCAACTCGGCAGCGCGTACCACTTGGCCGCCAAACACCTCACCAATGCTTTGATGCCCTAGACAAACGCCCAGAATCGGAAATTGCTGACCCAGATCTCGAATAATCGACATTGATACTCCAGCCGCTGCTGGGCGACCAGGGCCAGGAGAAATCAGAATCGCATCCGGTTGCAGAATTCTAATCTCATCTAGGGAAATGAGATCGTTCCGAAAAACCCGCACATCTTCCGCCATCGGCCAATCCTTACCCAGTTCACCTAAATATTGCACTAGGTTATAGGTAAAACTGTCGTAATTGTCGATCACAATAATCATGGCCAGCCCCGAGAAATCGCTGTCTCCTTTAGCTTACAGCCAAATAGGGCAACCTGTTAATGAATGAATAACAATGTTAAGCACTTAGGCAGTAGCAACCAAGCTGCCACCATCAACGAAGCCATCGCCGAAATCAACACCGCACCAGCGGCACAATCCTTGGCAATTTTAGCCAGTTCATGATATGTCTGCTCGACAGTCAGGTCTACTACCGATTCGATCGCCGTATTCAGCAGTTCTAATGTCAAAACTAAGCTGCTGGTGAGCGAGATAATAGCCATTTCCAGTGGAGCCAAGCGTAAGCAAGCACCTAAAGAAATAGCGATCGTCCCCATCAGGCAGTGAATCCGAAAATTTCTTTGGGTGAAAAAAGCATAACTGACTCCTGCCCAGGCATAGCGGAAACTGGAAAAAATATTACCAGCCACTTGCCAAGCAAGATCACGCTTTTGTCCAGACTTTGTAGCCAATCCAGATACTTTGCTAGTCATGGAATCAGGGGATGAATGAAGAACTACCGACTCGTCCAGTTTAGACTCCATATTCCAGGTTACCCATCTGTAAAAAATATGATTTGTAAGATTTTCTGGCTACCACTTATGGCTTAATAGCGCTTGTCGATGAGCTTAAAGTAATTGTTCCCAAGAGTTGCTCTTGAAGCTGCAACATATTCTCTAGACTAATTTCATCGGGGTGATCCCAGCCTAATAAGTGCAAAAATCCGTGACTGGCCAGCCAAGCTAGCTCTTGATGGAGAGAATGCTGGTATTCTAAAGCCTGGCGATTAGCTGTATCTACTGAGATAATGATATCACCAAGATAAACCGGCAAACTCGCGATTAAAGGCATGTCATTTTCTAAGGCGGCAAAGGCCAAAACATCAGTAGGTTGATCCTTTTGACGATATTGGCTGTTGAGCAGCTGAATTTCAGCATCGTCGGTAAGACGTAAGCTTAGTTCGTAATTACTCGCAGCAGGCAAGTCTAGGCCGGGCTGAGCCAGCCAGGTTTCAAACCAATTCACCCAAATTGCTGAGTCGATCGAGCAATCTGGGTGCAAATTTTGGACAGTGATTTCGCAGTTCAAATTATTTGGTGAGATAAGCTAAGCCAATAAAAAGTCCCATTAAACCTACTGCACTTAAGAAAAAGTGTTGGAGCGCTTGACTGCGTTTACGCACCATATTGCGCATGGCATGTTTGACGTAGCTGCCTGGTGGCTTAGCGTTACCAGCATCATCTACCTCAACAGCGGCAGGAATATCAATAACAGCGTTGCTGGTATCGGTTGGAGTCGGAGTTAGGTCGTCTTGATTCATGAATATATCCGGTTAATTACTCCAGCTTTCTCGATCGTTCTGGCCACCCAAAGAACCACGACTAGCACCACGATCGGACTGAACTTTATTCTTGGCCTTGCTGGCACTGCGCTTGAGAGCATCTAAGCGGGATTCGTAGCGGCGGCGCAAGTTTTTCTTAGAGGTGTCATCAATGAGGGTCTTCAGAGCACTTCCCAGGCTTTTGTAGGCGTTAGGTAAGGTATAACCAAAACGCATAGCCAAAGAAATAGCTTTTTCATCAGCATCGATCGCTTCTTTCACATAACGTTCGGTGTTGTTGCGAGCGTAAAGACGGTAGCCAGAAATACCACATAGGGATAGGGCTAAAATCAGTAGTAAGCCATCTTGCACCCACAATTCGCCGACCGCGCCACCTAGTCCAATCGCCAGAGCGGCCATTTCCCAGCCATCGCGCGGGATGGTGTCTTGCTGAACCCTGGCCACTTCGTGCCAGAACAACAAATTGCGTTGATCGATCGCTAGTTTCTCCCATTTCACTAAATCAATCTGAATCTCTACCTGATCTTTGCCAATCTCTTCGCAGCGAACCAGGGGAGGATTGACTTCGACGGTAGTTTCAACGGAGACCCAACTTTGGAGTTCTGGCGGAATAATACTTTTAAGCCGGCGCAGTTCACTCATTTCGGCGCGTGCCGAGGCGGTGGAATAAGATGTCATAGGAAGGGCGCTAAGTTTGCGATCAACATAATCTCTATTGTAGCGAGTCGGTATCCGAATAGCTGTTTGGAATACCGACCATCACTAAAATATTTCTGAACAATTCAAAATTCGCCCCAAAATACTCCCAGGTCGAGTTGTAATCCACTAAAAAGCCAGATTATTTCTTACCTGTGACTGGCCATTACCGAAGATTATTTTCTCGCCGACAAGCTGGAGGGATAGCTTCTTTTACCGAAGACAGTCATAATATGATGAGGCAAATTTGCTCAAAGTTTTAGGCAATGCCGACTAAGGCTTATTATAAAATAATTGTAAATATATTTTAAGCCAATTTTAGATTAATCCTAGCTATCCACACTTAGAAGTTCAATGACTTGAGAAACGTTTTATATAGATCGATAGTCATAGAGAGAAGTGCTCATTTGCAGTAATATCTAACTCGACAGATTTTTATCCTGACTTCCCTCCTTTGCCGAAGAAACTATAACCATCTAGGGCCATTAATCGTCAATATTATGTTCTCTAACTCACTACAACAGCTAACTAGCGTGGCATCAGGGGTCAAATGAAAAAAATTCTACTGTTAGATGACGACAAAACTCTCCAGACGGTTCTCACACGTTACTTAGAAAAACGTGGCTATTCTGTGCAAGTTGTTAACTCCGGAATTCAAGGATTAAAGCTGTTTGCCCAAGACCCACCGGATTTAGTGGTTTCAGATATTATGATGCCGGGTATGGATGGCTTAGAGTTTTGCCGTCGCTTACGAGCTACCCGACCTGGGCAATTAGTACCTTTTATTTTTCTCACCGCCAAAAAAGATCTAGAAGACCGCGTTAAAGGTCATCATATGGGTGCTGATGACTACATAACTAAGCCTTTTGAGCCCTTGGAGCTATTAGCTAAAATTGAATCGCAGCTGGAGCGCTCTCGCCGGATTCATTCAGAGATGATTCGCTTAATTCAGCAGGGTTCTGATGAAGAAGCGGCACTCCCTAGTACTACCGAAACATCTGCCACCAACAATAAAAATCAGGTAACAGAAACTCTCTATACCGAACCTCAAGAAGATTTACCATTGACTCCGGCTGAAGCCAGGGTTTTCTGGGAAGTAATTCAAGGTTTAACTAACAAGCAGATCAGTCAACGCTTGTTTATTAGCCCTCGGACAGTACAAACTCACCTCAGCAATATTTTGACCAAGCTGAATTTGGAGAATCGATCGCAGTTAGTCCGGTTTGCTTTTGAACATGGCTATCGCCCCCCAGTTAGTGAAGTGAAGGTGAACGAATAGCAGCCATTCCAGGGACTGGAATGAGAATGAGTACTGATTGATTTTATGAAGCTTTTTTGGTGAGCAGCGGCGCAGCTGCCAGCAATTCCTTGGTATATTCGGCTTGGGGATTGTTGAATATACTGGCAGTATCACCCATTTCAACAATCTGACCTTGGTTCATCACCGCAATTCGATCGCACAAGAATTTAGCCAACCATAGATCATGGGTAATAAATAGGTAAGTAAGCTTAAATTCATTCTTGAGCGCCAGCATTAGATCTAAAACCTCAGTTTGAACGGTGGCATCTAGCATACTAACTGGCTCATCGCAGATGATGAGCTTCGGACGAGTAATGAGTGCTCTGGCAATACCTACCCGCTGTTGTTGGCCACCAGAAAGAGCCATAGGATATCTGTCGATAAATTCGGTGGCTGGTGATAGTCCTACTTTGCCCAAAATTTCTAATACTTGCTTCCTGGCTGCTGCTGGCGTAGCCATATTGTGAATCAGCAGCGCATCGGCAATACTGTCGCCGATCGTCATTTTAGGATTGAGCGCAGCGCTAGGATCTTGAAAGATCATTTGCATTTCCCGTCGTTGAGCTTGCATCTCGCGCAGCGAAAGCCGAGTGAGTTCTTGCCCCATAAACTCAACTTTGCCACCAGTGGCCGGAATTAGCTGCAAAATTGTCCGCGAAAGAGTACTTTTGCCACAGCCAGATTCGCCGACCAATCCAAAAATTTCTCCTTCATACAGTTCTAGCTCGACATTATCCACAGCCTTGATGGTTTTGCTGTCTGCGCCGCCGATTAATTTCTGCAAGAAGTTAGATTCTAAGGTGTAGTGTTTTTGCAGATTGGTGAGTTTTAGGATGGATTTTTGAGCGCCAACTACTTTGGCATCGTGATCGTCACTCTGAATATGCAGCGCAGAGTTCAGCAAGGTTTGAGTATATTTTTCTTGGGG
>JAGVCD010000432.1 GCA_020059425.1 Chamaesiphon sp.
AGCAATGAGGTAAAAAATAAGAAAGAAGATCTCAAGGTCGCGACGGCTGAGTGGAAGGCACAGCTTAAACTGGTCAAAGATTTGGCTAACAATCTGTTTATCGAAATCAAAGCAGCGGATCGGTTGCCTCAAGGTGAGAAAAAAGGTTTTTATTGTACGGAGGGCTTTGTCCAAAGCGACCCGCAATTTGCTAATGGACAGCGGATTCTCAGTCTGGTGAATCAACTCAACCATCGCAGTGAATATACTCTTTTATTAAAGGATGCGATCGAGTCAGGTCAACAAGCATTCGATCGAGCCAATTCGCTCGTGACTAGTTTGAAGCGGCATAAGGTACTAGAAGATGAGGTGAAAACGCTCAGATCGACAATTAAAGCGATCGAGGGTAAGCGGGATGAGTTGGTGCAAAGTGCGCGGGCAAGGATTTCTGTTGATGAGGCGCGGGAGGTAATTATCGATCGATTGCGGCAAACGTTGCTGGATATTTATCAGGCTTATTTACGGGCTGATCAACGGGCTTGTGTGAGATCGATCGAGAATTTGTGGGGTAAGTATGCGGTGACGGCAAGATCGATCGAGTCGGAGCGAGATCAGGCGGCGGAGCAGTTACAGGCGTTTTTAGTGGAGTTGGGCTATGAGTAAAAAAACTAGCTCAGAATCGCCAATATTATTGCCTGATGGGTGGAGTCTAGAAAGGATAGATAGCCTAACTCGTTCCAATATTAAGGACTTTGGGAGTTTCTCTATGACGAACCTGATTGAGTTTGTTGAGAGCGGCGTTCCATTTATCAAATCCGAGTCTGTAATTAATGGAAAAATTAATTTTGAAACTATAGCCTTTATCACTGAAGCAGTTCATCGACAGTTAACAAAATCTTTTGTTTTTGAAGGCGATATTCTTTTCACGAAAATCGGCGCGATTGGCAGAGTAGCTGTCTATGACGGAAGGTTAGGTATATGTAACAGCAACGCTGCGACTGCAAAAATTCAAATCGACTCGTCAAAGGCCAATTCAAAATTTGTTGCCTATCAGCTAAGTAGTGAGCGGGTGATGAGGAAGTTCGCAAGGACTATCATTAGCACCCCGCCAAGAATTAACCTTGGCGATATTAATTCTATGAGAATTGAATTCCCTTCCTTGCCCGAACAGAAGAAAATTGCCAAAATTCTCCAAACGATCGATCGAACTATCACCCACACCGAAGCCCTGATCGAAAAATACCAACAGATTAAAGCGGGGCTGATGCACGATCTGTTTACCCGTGGGATTGGTGCCGATGGCAAACTGCGACCTACCCGCGACCAAGCACCAGAACTGTATCAGGAGAGTTCGATCGGCTGGATTCCGAAAGAGTGGAAATTTGAAGCTCTTAATTATGGTCTTATTGCTTCACCCAAAAATGGTTATAGCCCGAAAGAAGTTGAGAATTGGCAAGACGTTTATGTTTTAGGTTTAGGCTGCTTAACTAGAAATGGTTTTAGTCCAATACAGTTAAAGAATGCTCCAAGAAATTCGTTATTTAGTGGTGCAAAACTTGAAGATGGCGATTTTCTCATAAGTAGATCTAATACTCAAGAATTAGTTGGTCTATGTGGTATCTATCGTGATATTGGTCATAATGTCATTTATCCCGACCTGATGATCAAATTGAAGTTCAACAGGAATTTAGTTAGCGAATTTCTGGAGAAGTATCTTTTGTCAAAGGCAGCTCGTCAGAGAATATCCGCAATAGCAGTTGGTACATCTGGCAGTATGGTTAAAATCAACGCTACCACCCTTAAAGCCTTAAAAGTTATATATCCAAAACCGGATGAGCAACTAAAGATTGTTGCGAAATTAGAGCCAATTGAGAACCAAATTAGTTGTCTTAAAATTCAGTTCGATAAACTAAAGAAACAAAAATCTGGACTGATGCACGATCTTCTCACCGGAACAGTCGGAGTCAACATCGATCCTGTTTGAATTATGATTTGTCAGATTAATAGATGGACTAAGATCGATCTCAGCTCATCAAAGTCGATCGATCTCATCACAGTTCACAATCGATCTTTTCCCCAAACTCACCCAAGTAAATCACCGCCTGAAGAGTGCGATCAAACTCCCATGCACCGCTTATAATATAAGGGATTATGCGTTGGGTAATTTTCCATGAATCCTCCGACAGCTTCGCCTACAACCTCAATTGCTCAACCATTTCAAGCCATTGTCGAAATTCTGGCTAATGGTCAGGTTGCAGCCTGGGTAGCAGAGTTTCAAGACTCAAAAGTGATTGCTGTCGATCGAACTACCGCGATCGTCGAGCTAGAGAAAGTACTCAAAAAGCGGCTAGAAAGTATCGAGCGGGTGGCGATCGAGATCGATTCCCCTACGGAGACGCTACGCGAACGGGAGGCTCAGAGCAGCGATACTCTCCCCAGTATTCCATCTGACGACCAGTTTTTTAAAGACTTGATGGCAACGTTTCGAGCAGAGCGGGAGCTAGATGATGATAATCCTGCCTACACGGTAAATTGGTAGGCAGATGACTCTTTATATTCTAGATACCGACCATATTTCGTTATTCTTGGGAAACTATCCACCAGTTCGGGAGAAAGTGCTTCAATCTAAAACCGACTGTGCGATTACCGTTATTTCGGTTCAAGAAATCTTTAATGGTTGGGTTGGACAGCTAAATCGAGTTGAAAACGAAGCATATAAAATAGAGATTTATCAACGATTGCATCTCACTACGCAATTTATCCAACAACTGCCCGTGCTTAATTACGAGCAGGCGGCAAGCGATCGGTATCAGGAGATCGTCAAAGCGAATCCCCTACTAGCAAAACGACGATTAGAGAAAGATATGCGAATCGCCGCGATTGCGCTTGCCAATGAAGCGACGATCGTGACCCGAAACAAACGTGATTTTGAGCAGGTTCCGAAGTTGACGATCGAAGATTGGAGTTGAAGCTTAACAGAAAAATTCAACTTGCCTTAACCAGCTTCGATCTCGCACCTGTTGGCGCAAAGTCTCCGATAAACTCATGATTTACTCATTAACAAATGAGACTTTACCCGATTTGCTAGGTAAAATCCTATCGCTCGGCTAAAATACTACATATTCCTAAATGATTTTGAGCAGTGTTGCAAAATCTAACCCTAGAAAAGCGATTAGGTGTCTCGACTACCTCCTTAATCGAATTTTGTCACCAGTGGCACATTACTGAAATGGCTCTTTTTGGATCGGTTCTACGAGACGACTTTAATCTAGAGAGCGATGTAGACCTACTCGTTTCCTTCGATCCAACATTTCGGCGGGGATTAACCGAGACGATCGAAATCAAATCTCAACTTCAGCAACTTCTCGGTCGAAAGGTAGACTTAATTATCAGGAAAGCCCTAGAACGCAGCGAAAATATTCCCAGACGCGATCGAATTATTAATTCAGCCCAGGTGATTTATGCTGCGTGATCTAGATTCCATCAGAGACAATGATGGCGTTATACTAAACCTAGCGAAACTTTTACACCTTGAAACACCGATGATTCAAGCAATGCCAGTCAATTCTGCGCTGATTGAAACGCTGACTCAAATCATTTTGTCTTTAAGCGAACCAGAGCGGCAGCTTCTCCTCCATCAGCTTCAAGATCCCAATCCCACCGATCCGCAAAGTCTCCAGGAGAAGATCGCCATTGGGGCGCAACAACTCCAAGCTGGCGATTACACTGAGTACACAGATGAAACTCTGCCAGAGTTGCTAGGTAAAATTCGTTCGCGAAGCGTCCCCAGAGGGGAATCGCGCGGACAAGATCGTCTCGGTCAAACTTGATTATCTATGAGTTTATATCGTTTATCAAAAGAGGCCGAACAAGACCTCGAAAATCTTTGGGCTTATCTAGGCGAACGGGATGATATCG
>JAGVCD010000108.1 GCA_020059425.1 Chamaesiphon sp.
ATGACGATCGAGGCGGTTAAAATCATAGCCGGATAACGTTCTCGCCAAGTAACCGCTTCTAGGTTTTGCACGGGCGTAGATAGCCGACCAAAGAAAGCCTTGTTAATTAGCAATAGATAATAAACTGCCGTTAAACCAGTACCAATCATACAGAGCAAGGTTTGAATCGGAAAGATCGGAAAACTACTCCGGAAAATCAAAAACTCCGCCACAAAGCCCACCATCCCTGGAATGCCAGCACTACCCATCACTGCCAATACCATCAGGCTCCCAATCACTGGCATCCCCCGTTCGGGATTCAGGAGACCGGATAAAACATCAATATCGCGAGTTTTGGTCTTTTGGTAAACGGCTCCTACCAATAAAAACAGCGCCGCCGAAATCAGGCCGTGGCTGACCATCTGAATCATCGCTGCCGACAGACTTAAAGCTGTATTAGCCGCCGCTGCTAGCAAGATATAACCCATGTGGCTAACCGAACTGTAGGCCACCATTTTTTTCATATCTTTTTGGGCGATCGCCATCAAAGCGCCGTACAAAACACTCACAATTGCCCAAATCGATAGCCAGGGAGCCACAATTGTCCAAGCCTCGGGAAATAGACCTACACAAAAGCGCAAGATACCGTAAGTAGCTAGTTTCAGCAATACCCCCGCCAACAACACCGAAATAGGAGTGGAGGCTTCGACGTGGGCATCCGGTAACCAAGTATGGAACGGAAACAAAGGCATTTTGATGCCAAAACCCAACAACAGTGCGCCTAATAGCAAAAGCTGTTGACTGATGGGCAAAGCCTGTGCCAAAGCAGGATTATAGGCAAAGCTACTGCTGCCTCCAAACCAGGCCAGCCCAATAAAAGCTGCCAACAGCAACGCTCCGGAAAAAGCTGTGTAAATCAAAAACTTGGTGGCAGCATAGGCGCGGCGCTGACCGCCCCAAATGGCAATCAACAAATACAGGGGAATCAACTCCAGCTCATAGGAGATGAAAAACAGCAATAAATCCTGAGCTAGAAAAACGCCGGTCACTGCCGCATTCAATAGCAAAATCAGGCTGTAGTAAAGCCGGGGTCGATCGATCTTTTCTTCGCTGCTATAAATTGCTACCCAGGTCAACAAACTATTCAAAGCGACCAAAGGCAAAGATAAGCCATCTACTCCTAAGCTGTAGGATAATCCTAGAGAACTAATCCAGGTATAGTTTTCTACAAACTGCATCTGGGGATTGGCCAGGTTGAATTGCAGCAGTAAAAAAACCGTCCAAGCAATCACTGCCGCTGCGATCCAGGAGGCGATCATCCGGGTTTGACCCGGCCACCAAGCGGCTAAGGCCGCTCCTAACAAAGGCACTATCAATAAGGTACTAAGCATCAATCACACCTTCATTACTAAAACGACCAAAACAGCGCCGCAATCGTTGCGCCGAGCAGACCAACACCGATCGCGATTGTCAGAAAATAGCTTTGCAGTTGGCCAGATGTGCCATATTTCAAACCTTCACTGCTGAAGATAGTCACAAAACCAACCGAATTTACTAAGCCATCGACTATATATCGATCGAACCAAGCCACCAACTGTGACATTTGATAAATTGTCCAAACTACCGTGACATCGTAGAACTTTTCTACATAAAAATCGTAGGTCAACAGCTCTTGAATCCAAGGGATAGGAAATTTGACAGCAGTGCGATCGAGCAGAACCGCAGAGCGGCAATAGCACCACCAACCGCCCATCAAACCAACCAAGCTCGACAAACTGATGGAGGCATATTCCCACAGACTAATATCATCCAAATCCGGCAACAGCGACAATTGGATCATCACTGCAGGCACCAGTAAGGTGAAAATAATCAGGAAAATCATGGGCACGGCCAAAGGCCAAGGTACTTCTGGTGCCCGCCGAGTCTTCGGCTGGTTTGCCCCCAAAAATATCAACCCAAACACCCGAGTTAGGTTAAAAGCCGTCAAACAATTCACAATTAACAACACCGCAATGAGCCAAGGATAAGTCCGCAGATCTTCCAGACCTTCTTGGAAAGCCCAAAACCCGCCAAAGGGAAAAATTCCAATCATGGCTAGAGTTCCGACAATATAAGCCAGGGTCGTCGCTGGCATACTTTTGGCCAATCCCCCATACTCCGTCAAATCTTGGGTATTGGTAGTCAAAATAACGCAGCCCACACTCATAAAAATTAGTGCCTTGGCAATGGCATGAGCAAACAACAATAGCAGTGCAAAACTAATCCATTTAGCGCCGATCGCAATAAACACCAAACCTAAGTAAGCGCTGGTGGAGTAAGAAATAGAACGCTTGATATCAATTTGGGCGATCGAGACCAAAGTTGCCCCCAGCGCTGTCACGGTGCCGATCGCAATCAAAGTATTGGTGACTATCGGTGACAAATATAAAATCGGGTGTACCTTAATCAAAATGTAAGCCCCACCAGTGACCACCACCGAATTCCGCAGAATCGAAGCGGGACTTGGACCCTCCATCGCTTCATCCAGCCACAAGTGCAAAGGAAATTGAGCACACTTGCCGATCGGACCGGCGATTAAGGCCAAGCCAATCAAAGTAGCAGTTAGGGGCGAGATATCAGTAACATCACTCCAGTCATATAAATCACCAAAATCTAGACTCCCCGCAATACTAGACAGGGCGATCACTCCAGCAAACAAGATCAGATCCCCCGCCCGCTTAGTCAAAAAAGCATCCCGCGCCGCTTTGACAACCAACGGCTGAGCATACCAAAAACCCACCAATAGATAGGTAGACAAAGTAAGTAATTCTAGCAAACCATAACTCACCAGTAACGAATCACTGATGGCCACCGCACTCATGGCTCCCTCAAAAAATCCCACCAAAGCAAAAAATCTGGCCAAGGCCCAGTCTTTTTCCATATAACCCAAGGCAAAAATCTGCGCAATCAGACTCAGACCAGTCACCGACTCCATCGCGCCGACACTTACCGACGATAACTCAAAAGTGATATTCAAATCCAAACCAGCCACAGTAAGCCAATTAAAGACAATATGATGGGGAGCCTGATTCCAAACCGATCGAAATACGGTAGTGCCATGAATAAAAGCAATCACCGTCATCAAAATATTCAAATATGCTGCTGGCCTAGGACCAGTCCGTCGTACCAGCCTCGTCACCCAAGGCAGGGTCAAAATAGCCCCTAGAAAACCATAACAGGGTATCAACCAACCAGTGTCTAGTAAGAACTGCTCCATAAATCACGCCCGATTACTATGCTAAAAAATGACCTGCACAACTCACCAGCAACAGCTCAGATAGCTGCTGAGAGCAGATAAAATACTATGCTCTACAATCCTCAACAGTGTAACTAATATCCCTTCAGCTCTCTTAAGTCAATCCACAATCTATGTGCAATCCGGATGCATCATAGTAAGGACAGCAACTGATTAGAATCTCTGATGACTAGAATTAAAAACAATAATTGTATATTATATTGCCAAACGCAACACCTAAATTGTATTGTTGAGTTTGACGTTTTATCATCAAAGTCCTGAGCTGACGCTGACAGAATGTTAGAGCTTTTCTTGTAAGCAGGGAGAGCGATATCTCTCTTTGTCTGAAAAAGTTTCTGCGGTGATTAAATATTTCGCTTATTAAAAAAAATAGCTAGCTAACTAATTTCGGAGAATTTCTCTTATGTCTATTGCAGTTGGAATGATTGAAACCAAAGGGTTTCCCGCAGTCGTCGAAGCTGCTGATGCGATGGTGAAAGCTGCTCGTGTCACCTTGGTTGGTTATGAGAAGATCGGTAGCGGTCGGGTCACAGTAATTGTGCGCGGCGACGTTTCTGAAGTACAAGCATCTGTTGCCGCTGGCGTAGAAAACGTCAAGCGGGTCAATGGCGGTGAAGTTCTCTCCACCCACATTATTGCTCGTCCCCACGAGAACTTGGAATTCGTCCTACCAATTCGTTATACCGAATCTGTAGAGCAGTTCCGTATGTAGTCTCTGCTTGCAGAGATTTTTCGCTCGTATCTTCACTAAATTAAATCAAGTAAAATCTGGAGCAATAAAAGTATGTCAATTGCAGTTGGAATGATTGAAACCCTTGGGTTTCCCGCAGTTGTAGAAGCCGCTGACTCGATGGTGAAAGCCGCTCGCGTTACCTTGGTTGGCTATGAGAAGATCGGTAGCGGTCGGGTCACAGTAATTGTTCGTGGTGACGTTTCTGAGGTACAAGCCTCTGTTGCTGCTGGTGTAGAAAGTGTCAAGCGCGTAAATGGTGGTCAGGTATTGTCCACTCACATCATTGCTCGTCCTCACGAAAACCTCGAATTTGTTCTACCGATCCGTTACACCGAAGCAGTAGAAGTCTTCCGGGAAAGCTTAAGTGGTACACGCGGCCGCTAAATGAAAATCGCTAAAGCATTAGGCACGGTCGTCAGCACTCAAAAAGAACCCAGTTTGCAAGGAGTTAAGCTCCTCCTCGTCCAATATCTGAACGAGGAAGGTCAGCCTCTCCCTGAATACGAAGTAGCCGCCGATTTGGTAGGCGCTGGGGTCGGTGAATGGGTGCTGGTTAGCATTGGTAGTGGTGCTAGGAAAGTTCCTGGTCACGAAAACCGTGCTTTAGATGCAGCGGTGGTCGCTATTATTGACACGGTCAATCTGAACAACCGCTCCCTGTATAGCAAAAAAGATGGTGGCTAGCTAAATTGTTAGTCCAAGGAGATTTAAAAGTATGGTAGTTCGGAGTCGAAGTAGTGCTTCTCCTCCTACACCGTGGTCGAAGAGTCTGGCAGAACCAAAGATTCACCCTACTGCTTACGTTCACGCCTTTTCCCAGGTGATTGGCGATGTGCATATTGGTGCGAATGTTATGGTCGCTCCGGGCACGTCGATTCGGGCAGATGAGGGGAATCCTTTTTTCATTGGCGAAAGCAGTAATATTCAAGATGGAGTAGTTATTCACGGTTTAGAAGAAGGACGGGTAATCGGCGACGATAATAC
>JAGVCD010000272.1 GCA_020059425.1 Chamaesiphon sp.
ACTGTTTCCAGGCTATCCCGCACATTATAATCAGTCTCACCCTGGAAAGTCCTAGAAAAAACCGGTCCTCTTTGACCAGCAAAGAAATATTCTGACCGCAATGTTGCTCTGGTTCGAGGAGCAACATAGCCCCGATAATCAGCATCATACAAGGAAATTTGGAAACCTTGAGGTACTCTAATTGGAATAGTCAAATTACAGCTCACTCGGCGAGTGGCTTTATCAGCCTTAAACTTATCAAATAGAATAGAAAGCTCTTGCCCATCTGGACTGACATTGACACTAGCCGAACCGCTAGGACAACCGTTCCCACCATAACCAGCACCCTGAATAGTTACTGCGCTGCCTGCAAATGCTTGGCCACTGGAGACAAGAAGTAATGTCGCACTAGTCAGCAATGTTTTCAATAATTTCATGGATTTATTTCCTGTCAGTAGTATGTGTGTTGTGAATATTTGGCATAGTGAAATACAAGATATCGATCGGCAGACTAAATCCTTGGATCGATATCTGTAAAATAACGATTACCGATTACATTTTTTGTCCAGTGCCTCATCTGATGACTAGAACATCCATGAGACACTAATTATGCTGGTTGAACAGCCACCAAAACTAACGACGGCAGTTCCGGTATTTAATGTGATAGACCATGCCTTTGTGCGAAAGGTCAAAAGAGTCTACGCTGGCATTCCCTTGACCACTGGCAGTCATCGAAGAATTTATCCGCATGTTCACACTATCGCCACAGGCCGACCAAACATTAGCCATTGTTTGCAACCGATCACGCACATTGTAGTCAGTCTCTCCGCGAAAAGTGCGCTGAAAAACTGGGCCGCGATTACCAGCAAAGAAGTACTCAGAACGTAGTCTGGCACTAGTCCGGGGTGCTACATAGCCACGATAATCAGCATCGTACAAGGAGATTTGAAAGCCTTGAGGAACTTTAATCGGGATAGTCAAATTGCAGCTAACTCGCCGAGTGGCTCTATCAGCAACAAATTTATCAAACAGAATAGATAGTTCTTGGCCATCGGGGCTGACATTCACACTAGCTGAACCAGCAGGGCAGCCATTGCCACCATAACCAGCACCTTGAATTGTCACTTCACTGGCAGCCAATGCTTGGCCACCAGAAACAGCCAGCAAGACAACACCTGTTAACAATGTTTTAAGTAATTTCATGATTGGGTTCCGCAATAGTAATTGATGGGAGTTGATCAGTTGCCCAGACCTAGATCAATCTAAAATCGCCCATGAGAAACTTCCTCACTAAAACTCGACTATCGAAGTCTAAAGCAAGAAAATATTTACAAGTTAGATGCGGATTTTTATAGTGTCTGTAGCACTTGTAGCTTCAATGATGGAGAAAGCGATCGAAAAGTTTCCGAGCGAACAATTTTTATTTTAAAAAGCTGGCTCAAAAGAGTTTTAGTCGTTCTAAATGGCCAGAATTAAACCACAGTAACAATGTAGCGTCCTATTCAATCATCCAGCCTCGTCCATAATCAAGTAAAATAGCAGTAATTCTGGCACACAAATATCCAGCATTCTCTACAAATTTAAGGAATCACTATGAAAAGAGAAAATTTTGCCACTGACTCCAAATGGGAACCAATCATTGGCTACTCCCGAGCGGTTAAGGTCGGCAATCAAATTGCTGTGTCTGGAACAACGGGCAGCAATGAACAGGGTGAACTGGCTGACAATGTGTATGACCAAACTATCCAGACCTTGAAAAATATTGAAACAGCCTTAGGCAAAGCTGGAGTCAGTCTTCAAGATGTGGTGCGCACACGCATGTATATGGCTAATATTGCTGATTGGGAGCAAGCCGGTAAGGCTCACGGTGAATTCTTTGGCGAAATCCGGCCAGCTACTACCATGGTAGAAGTCAGCCGTTTGATTGATCCCAAAATGTTGATCGAGATTGAAGCTGATGCGATCGGTCTTGAAAAGTAACAATCATCACTTTTCTGATCAGAATTTTCGCTTTTGATCAATCTTGTTTTGATTAAGAGCGATTTTTTATGACCACATCAGCACTCACCACCCAATTATTATCTGCCAAGCAAGCTCAGGGCTTATCTTTCACCGACCTGGAAAAAGTTCTGGGGCGAGATGAAGTATGGATAGCTGCTTTGTTTTATGGTCAAGCTAGTGCTACGGTCACCGAAGCCCAGCAATTGTTGACCGCCCTCGGTTTACCCTTGGAATTAACCGATGAGCTGACGGCCTTTCCGCTCAAAGGGTTAGGGCCAGTTGTGCCTACCGATCCGTTTGTCTATCGTTTTTATGAAATTATGCAGGTTTATGGCTTGCCCATGAAGGCGGTCATTCAAGAGAAATTTGGCGATGGCATTATGAGCGCGATCGATTTCACTTTAGACATTGAAAAAATTGAAGATGCTAAAGGTGATCGAGTGCAGGTGACCATGAATGGAAAGTTTCTGCCCTACAAAAAATGGTGACTAGCCAGAAAATCGGTCACCTCGGCAGCAGTTGGTTGAGCATCGATCGCTCCTGGCTTTAAGGTTGTGAAAGCACCAGCGGCAGAGGCATAGCGAATAATTTGGGCAGCTTGTTGCTCACCGCTACAGAGTTGGTGGACAACAGCAGCCACAAAAGCATCGCCAGCTCCGGTGGTATCGATCGCCGCTACCTGAAAAGCTGGCATCTCGCCCGTCTGATCCCACAAGGAATAATGACAGGCATTACCTCCATCGCTAACAATCACACCCTGCGCCTGGGGCAACAAAGTTCGTAACTGGAGAGGAGCAGCTTCTTGATACAGCAGTAAGGCTTCTTCTTGGGCAAATTTGACCACATCAGCTACGGCTAACAGCTCTCTGATAGCCTCCAAAGCAGCTTCTGGGTCTAGCCAGAAACTCGGTCGCCAATTAACATCCACGACAATTGATACTTGGTACCGCTGCGCTAACCGCACGGCTTCCCAGGTGGCTACTCGACTCTGGGGATAGGCTAAACCGATGGTTCCCAGTACCAAAAACTGGGCATTGGTAAATAACTCCTCGGGGATATTGTTGAGATAGGCATCAGCAAATTGGTCGGTAGGCACTGTCCCAAACCCAGCAAAAGTCCGATCGCCATCGATCGACCTTAATACTTGCACCTGCCGAGTAGGAGCCGTTGGATGATATTGTAATCCTAGCAAGCCAACCTGTTGCGTTTGCAATTTAGCTGCTAACGCCTGTCCGGGAGCGTCTTCACCCACACAACCAATAAACTGAGCAGCGGTACCCAGTTTGACCAGTCCACAGGCCACATTGGCTGGCGCACCACCCGCCAGGGCCGTCCAGGACTGCACCTCATCATTCTCGACCCCTACTTGGTCAGCCAAGAGATCGAACAAAACTTCACCTAAACAAATTACAGTTGGCATCACAGAAATGGCAGCTAGCAATATTAGCCGTTACAATTTACAGTATTATAGATGAGTATATATACCAGTTATGAGTGATTCTAAAGTTCAGGTATCAACAAATCTATCCGATCGAGAGATAGAAATTATTACGTTGATTGCTGATGGCCTGACTAATGAAGACATCGCCAACAAGTTAGATATTAGCAAAAGAACTGTTGATAATCACATCAGTAATATTCTCCGGAAAACCGATACAGACAACCGTGTTTCATTAGTGCGTTGGGCACTGCAATGGGGAAAAGTATGTATCGACGAAGTGAATTGTTGCACCCTGCCCCATGTTCCCAAATCATCGTAGCTATCAAAAAGTTTTAGCGATATTGCTCAAGTCACAGTGGCGGTGGGTTCCTGGGCTAGCGGCTGGTCTGCTTACCATCACTTTACTGAAACTAGGAGTTTGGGCTCCCTTTGAGCAACTAGCCTATCGTCAAATATTTAGATTGCGGGGGACGCATCATCTAGATAGTCGTATTGTAGTCGTAGCGATCGATGAAGCCAGTATCCGCGAGGAGGGGCAGTTCCCCTGGGATCGCAGCCGCTATGTAAAACTATTAAAAAAACTTCGTCAGTCTAATCCGCGTGTAGTTGGTTTCACCTTCCCCTTTACTTACGATAGTGCTCTTGATCTAGAGATGCGTAATGGTAATAAAGTGGTATTGGCAGATTGGGATATTCAGGGGATTCCGATTAAATCAAACCCAGTATCACCGTCATTCCAAAAAAAAATAGTGGGTCATGTCCAAAGCAACGAAGATTTTGATGGGATAGCCCTTTCGATTCCTCTCAAACGTCCTAATAATAACCAGAATGCTTTGGGGATAGAGGTAGTTAAAGCTGCTCAATATCAACCCCCAGCATTAGCCAAATTCCAATCTAACAACTTATTAATTAACTGGGGCAGCTCTGCTCGAGAGATTAAAACCTATTCGGTGGCTGATGTCATGCGCCCGGATTTCCAGTCCAATCTTTTAAATGACAAGATTGTATTAGTAGGAGTTACGGCCAAAGGGATTGATCAAATGGGCACACCGTTCGATCGC
>JAGVCD010000071.1 GCA_020059425.1 Chamaesiphon sp.
AGTTGTACCGGAGGTTTGTCTGGTTGATGGCAAGTACTCTGTAAAAAGTATTACTATTCCTCAGAAATGTTTGATAAAAGGCGATGATCGATCGGTCTCCATTGCTGCTGCCAGTATTGTGGCCAAAGTTCATCGAGATCAAATGATGTGTGAGCTATCGATCGATCATCCGGAATATGATTTTGTTAATAACAAAGGCTATGGTACTCCTAAGCATCGATCGGCTTTGGCAGAGCATGGTGCAATATCAGAACATCGGCGGTCTTTTTTAGGGGGCATCGTACTCCCCAAGAGAAAGAATTGAAATCAGCAAAGATGGCGGTGTTATAGTTTTAGGACTGACAGCTGTATTCAGGTGTTCTTGTGACTCAAGCGAATGATCCAAATGATTATGATCGCCAATTTCGACACTTTACTCGTCGGTTAGAGCGGCTGAAAGATACTTTGATTACTCCTCAGGAGTTCGATCGGGCTTTTAATCGGGTTTACGAGGAGATAGATGCGCTCGATCATAAGATCGATCGGCTAGAAACCAGAATTGACCAACGATTTGATGAGTTAGAGCGTAAGTTTGATATTGTGATGCATCATATAACTGGCCAAAATTAAGTTCTGTCAGATGGCTCGGCTAAGAGTTGTTGAAATTCCTCAAGATCTCGAATTGCATCAAAGTCAGTATCAGTTTTAGCCATTTCCCGGTATTTAGAATCTAGGGAAATTGCTGTTTGCAGAGAAGTAATTGCTGGCTCTGTTTGTCCGGATAAGGCAAAGCAACAGGACTTATTGAAATGAGTGTTGGCATCTTCAGGTTTGATGGCGAGGGATTGGTCGTATGCGGCGATCGCTTCTTCATATCTGCCCAAATTAATTAATGCAATGCCCTTGTTGTAAAAGGCTTCATCTAGATTAGGGTTGATGGCGAGGGCTTGGTCGTAAGCTGCGATCGCTTCTTCATATCTGCTCAAATTAATCAATGCATTGCCCTTTTTGTAAAAGGCTTCATCTAGATTAGGGTTGATGGCGAGGGCTTGGTCGTAGGCGGCGATCGCTTCTTCATATCTGCCCAAATTAATCAATGCATTGCCATTGAAGTAACAGGCATATTGATCAAAGACGAAGGATTGGTTGTATGTAATTATGCCACCAGACATTTCCCCTACTACTTGATTTGATTCATCAGGTAATTCAAATAAACCCGAATTCCAATCAAAAAAATCTGGGGCGCGGCGAATAAAGTATTGAATACCAAACTTAGGCAACACAAAAACAAAACAAATATTCCGAAAATGATCACGGAAATTTTCGCGTTGCTGATTCAAATGGCTCAGAATCGGTGGTACTGTATTTAGATTGTAATAATCACCCAAGCCACCATAACCAGGCTTAATATCCGATTCCAGTGATTTCTCTAAACCGCGAATAAACAAAACATTCAAGCTCGATCGATCTTCTCGCTCTGCCACCAAATCAAACAAATTATCGATCGGCTCGTCTAATTGCATTACCCCAATATTCTTTTCTGGCAAGTCTTTACGGATCTTAGGAATTAATCGATCGGCCTCTGCCGGAGAACACTGCAAAAATAGCAACCCAAACCCAGAACGCAGATCTAGAGCATCCGCTAAAGCAGCATAGGTCTCAGCGGGTGTAAGTGGTTCCAATTCAGTCGAAAAATCTAACATCATTGGCAATTCTCACCAATTTTACCTAGTGTCTCCTTGAACTGCCGACAGTTAGCTACCAAAGGATGTACAGCCTGCCACTTAATCAGATCACCATTGGAATCATAATAGCGATACTCCAACAAATAGCCATTTCGCAATAGTTCAAAGTTTTCTGGCGTATTGGCAACCGGCTTGTTGCCACTAGCAATCTGCGCTAACACCGTCCACTGACCATCCGCCACACCATTAGCATAAATATCCTTGGCTTCCTCTACTGCTCTTTTGACAGCTGCCTCCGTAATAGTCACTTGCCGATGGTTATATTTCATTGCCGATTGAATTAACTGCATCAACAGCCGCACCCGACCACCACTCATCCAGCACAGACTATTTAGAACATCAGAGTTTTCAAATACCTGCGGAAAATCCACCTGAGCGCTTTCCATATTAGTGACCAACCTAGGATCGATCGACTCCAGACGTTGAGACACCATACTGCGCAGCTTATTCAATCCTTCTTGATTTACTGTGCCATCTGGATTTCGCACCATTACGATCGGCAACATAACTGGCTGATCATAAATTAAACTCAGCTCTGCGGCTACCGAGGAATAAGCCATCGCGATCGGGAAAGTATAGATCACATGACAATTCAAACCCCGCATCACCTGACTGCGATTAATGAAAATATCCCGACAATTCTTTTTTTCGCCATCCTCAATACAAGGAATGCGATCAAGATTGTCCACAATCAGCACAATACCCGCTGGATGAGTAGACTTTAATTTATGCTGTAATTTATCGATGAACTCGTTGAGTGCTATTAGTAAAGATGGAGTCTCGTCATTAATTTTCTGCCTCATTTCTCGTCGCTTATCCGGCACCGTGCGCAAAGTCGCGGTAATTTTACCAAACTGCGGCATCACACTACCCTCGGCCTTCAACTCCTCAAACTTCATCTCAGTCAGGGCGAAATCTTTCAGCCAACTCCACCGCTTCTCCAGCCAAATAGCCAGAGGATTTTCGTTATTTTCTAGCCGCTCTGTATCCACTAAATGGCGGACACAAGACAGCAAAAGATCCACATACTGAACATCGCCCGGTTCAACATCGCTGACATCTGCTGCAAAATACACAACAAAGAACCCTTCTTGCTCCAAGTATTCATTCAAGCGGCAAGTTAATTCCGTCGATTTCCCCGATCCGCGATAGCCCGTAAATAAGCAGCAAGTATATTTTGGTGAATCGACAATTTTACTACCTAGTTCCTCCACCACATCCCATTCACCCCGCACCGACTGACAATCCACATACGCCTGTGCCGATGGTGGTTCAGAAGGCTCGAAAGCACTCATGATACTTCTGCGTAGTTCGCGGGAATCCATACTCATACTTTACTGACAGACCATGATTTCTAGCATAACCCACTCTGCTAAAAACCCACCATCCTAACTACTAACCTAGTCTTGATCAATGGATAACCAACTCAACCTCTAGTTGCTGAGATACTATGCGGGGAAAGTTTCTCCCACACCAGCACTGCAATCCCTTGAATTCCTCCAAAGATTAGCGACGGCGTGCTAAAAATCAGTTTGTTGACCTCGATTTCAAAGCAGCGATCGATCTCAGTGCCCGTCCAATTTGGGAAAAAACTCACCTCAGCATGGTGGATGACACGGTTATCCTGAAGGCTATATGGTCCGGCATAGCCAATATAAGATTTCATGGCAGCTTCAAATTCTGGCGGTGTTCCGGCCATTACGTCTGAATTCACCAAAAAGAAAACGGTCTTTTTTCATGAAGGATCCAGCCATAGAGCCGTATATCAATTGTCCAGTAACATCTTTTCCCCGGGACAGTTGGCGGAAAGAATTTATAATCGTTTCAAAAGACCCTGGTTGTTTCAACGACTTTGTCTTGATGCTATTTCACTCACTCTGATATCACTCAAGATACCCGCATATCATGGGTTTAGCTAGCTATTTTTCATAATGAGAATTGCTGATTTAGATTGCTTTACTAAATATTAAGGAAGATTTATGAATGATTATGATTACCCATTAGTATGGATTGTAATCGGTTTATCTGGAAGCGGCAAGACTACGATAGGTCGTCTTTTATCACAGCATCTGGAATGTGACTTTCTGGAAGGTGACCGTCGCCACTCTAAGAGCAACATCACCAAAATGATTGCACAGCAGCCCCTCCAAGATGAAGATCGTCGTCAATGGTTAGCAGACATACAGCATGAAATTAAAGAGGCGATCGATCGAAACCGAGAGGTGGTAATCACTTGTTCGGCTCTTAAAGCTAAGTATAGACAACAACTATCTTTAGGTAGCAAAGTCCAATTAATCTGGATAGATGTACCCATAGCAATCCTAAAACAAAGACTCGAAAAAAGGCCAGATCATTTTATGAACGCTGAAATGCTTTCTTCGCAAATAGCTACTTTTGAAAATATTTCTCCTTCTGAGAGTATCATAACTATTGACGGCAGCAAATATATCAATGATGTCGTGAGTGAATTACAAGCAAAAATAATTAAACGATTTCCAGGTATGGAAAAACTCTGGTGGGAAAGATATTAAGGAATAAAACTTTGGCAACATTAAATATTCACGATCGACTGACCTGAGAGCGCCATAGTAGTTTTTCACCCTGTTGATAGCCAGGGTAACGCACTATCACTATTTCACCGTCTGCAATTTGACCGTCAATTGCTTGATGCTGCTGCGGGTGAAATGGTAATACAGCACCTACTTGATCGATCGGAGTCACATCCCAGTTAGCCAGGAGACGTTCGATCGGTTTTACTAAAGGCAATAATTTACTAGCTGGAAAATCCGGCTTTTTTTGTACCTGGTGCGCTGCTGCTGGCCAATAGGTTAAAAAAGATTCGATTGTTTGGATACAGGCCAGTTGAAATTCTTCCAGGGAAAGAGTTGTTGACTTGCTTGGTTCTGGGATAACTGATATTCCTAAATGCCCCAATAAATCTCCCAAAGAAATTTGCAGTGATCGACTCAGCTGTACTAACTCTGATAGCTTCAAATGATCACTCTGACCCCGTCGCAATTTGCGTAACCGCTTAATCGAAATCCCTGTTTGGTCACTGAGTTGCTTCCAGCCAGGGATTTTTGCGGGATCCATCAATGATTGCAATACTGTTTCAATATAATTTTCATCCATAAAACCACCAAAATAAAACGAAAAAAAAGAGTGTCTTGACAGCCAAGGCACTCCCATCGATTACTAAAGGAACTTTAATTATCTAACAGACTGCGTAGCATCCACGCAGTTTTTTCGTGAATTTGTAATCTTTGTGTCAAAAGATCAGCAGTTGGTTCGTCACTAACTTTTTCGGCAATTGGGAAGATCGATCGAGTAGTCCGACACACTGTTTCTTGGCCTTCCACCAACAACCGAATCATTTCAGTAGCCTTCGGGACATCGGTAGTTTCTGGAATCGAAGTGAGCTGGGCATAAGCACTGTAGCTACCTGGAGCCGTAAAGCCTAACGCCCGAATCCGCTCGGCAATTAAATCCACGGCTAAAGCCAGTTCATTGTACTGGGTCTCAAACATTAAATGCAGAGTCTGAAACATCGGTCCAGTAACATTCCAATGAAAATAGTGAGTTTTTAGATACAAACTGTAAGTGTCCGCTAGCAATTTCGATAAACCAGCGGCAATCTCTTGACGAGCCTCGGTATCGATGCCAATATCAATTTTCATATGTTGTGTTTCCTTGTATGCCGCAGATCAATTCCATCTTAGACAATTCAGTGACCAGCGTCTATCCAGAATTCAATGACCTCGAAGTAATTATCGCCCCGCTGGAATAGTTAGTTGAGTTTTGGCTCTGCTTCATCAGCAAGATAGCAAAGCGCTCGAAATCTCAACGTTACTAACTCTTCATAGAGAGGATTAAGTTTGCACAGTGGAGGGATGTGAATCAGGCGGTGACCAAAAATTGTCAGATCGCGCTCGAAAGGACATTGAGCGGGAATAAGTTCACAAACTTGGCTGGCTAGATGCTGGTTATTGATGGGTAGGCGATCGATCCACTGTCGTAGAGGTCGCAAAATGTCAAAACTGCGGGGTTTAATCATCTCCAACACCCAGGCAATTAGAGTTTCTAAGAGGAGATAGTTTGGCGAATCGGGAACAATGGTCGGTTCGCCGCAGAGCTGAGCTAACAACCGAGCGTAATAAGGAGGAGTACTGACAATATTTATAGCAATGCTCAAGGAGGCAACATAAATAAACATAATTGAATAATCTCCAAAGTCTAAGAAATTGAGATAATTACGGTGCTTGAAAGCAATCGGCGGCGATTGCTTTCTCATGAATTCATAACAGAGATAGATGATCGCCTTACTGATTTAGAAGTCAACCTGGTTAGCAGTTCCAGATAGAGCAACTGTCATGAACGTTTGCGATTGACCAGCAATTTTCACCTGTGAAGATCGCAGGCTAAAAATCGCGATCGTCTGAATGGGAGCCGTTTTAGTCGTTGCAGGTACGCTGATCGCAGGGATAAGCAAGCTCAGGGTTTCAACGGTGTTGGCGGCAGCTTTCTGATTGCCACTCAATTGAACGGTTACAATCTGACCCAACTGAGTATTTTCTACTTGTATTTCTCGACCACTAAAATTTAAAGTTTGCCCTTGGCGAGTAAGCGAAAATCGCGGAGTCCCTGTAAAGCTGGTGGTCTCGTAAGAAATCTCGATGTCATGGCCTCTAAGTAGAAATTGATTTGGTTGAACTAGAACAGGTTGTGGTTGTACTGAAGTCATTATTTTTGCCTCTTGTTTATAAAATTAAAATGCTTGGGAAAGTAGTAAGACTGATCACGCTCGATCGGCGATGACTAATACTTCTACGAAACCACTGTAAAAATTGTCAAAGAACCCAGACAAATCACGTAGTTGAAAACTCACGACGACATCAAATTCAGTACTGCTGAAGGGAAATGCGCCCACGGCTATTAGTGTCCTCCCGAATTCGTGGTCACTGTCAACAAAGCCGATATCAAAAGCACTGATTGCTGCATCCACTATTCTTACCGGTGAGGCGAACGTGAAACGCTGAGATTGGCTTTGTTCTTTTCCTTTCGATTTAAAAAAGGTAAATCTTCCTCGCTGTAAATCAAGCATTATTGTGCCTCTTGTATTTATGAAATTAAAATGATTAGAAGTCATCGCCCTTCTTTCTCAACAATATGTGACCATCCCCAAACCAGCAGCCAGAAAAGATCAGAAAAAGTCTGGTGTTGACGATCGGAAAAGATCGGAAATATCTGAA
>JAGVCD010000364.1 GCA_020059425.1 Chamaesiphon sp.
ATCGCGCCCCTCGAACAGGTCTTGAGCATCAGAGGTTGCTCTCCATGTTGTGCTCAGATCGAGCAGATTCAGGAAAAAGTCATTGGTCAAAGTCTCTGGTCGCTTGGTAAAAACACCGTGCTGAACCTGACCAAAGTTAGCATTCAAGACCCGCAGACCACCAACCAGCACCGTCATTTCTGGCGCGCTCAGTGTCAGCAATTGCGACCTGTCTACCAGTAACTCTTCTGCAGATAAGGTGCGATCGGCTTTGAGGTAGTTACGGAACCCGTCTGTTTTCGGTTCCAGTGGGGCGAAAGCTTGCACATCCGTTTGCTCTTGGGACGCATCCACCCGTCCCGGCTGAAAGGGAACCGTCACGTTGTGCCCAGCTTTCTTAGCCGCCTGTTCCACCCCAACACAGCCACCCAAAACTATTAAGTCAGCGATCGAAACCTTTTTCCCCCCAGACTGCGAGTTGTTGAATTCCTGTTGAATCGCCTCTAGGACTTGCAGCACCTTGGCCAGTTGAGTGGGCTGATTAACTTCCCAATCCTTTTGAGGTGCCAGCCGCAGACGTGCCCCATTTGCCCCACCACGCATGTCAGATCCCCGGAAGGTGGAAGCTGATGCCCAGGCTGTTGAGACCAAATGGGAGACAGACAGTCCCGTCGCCAGAATCTTACTCTTGAGAACCGCCACGTCCTGATCATCAATCAAGTTATGGGTGATGGGGGGGAGGGGATCCTGCCAGAGGAACTCTGCCGCTGGGAGTTCTGGGCCGAGATAGCGCGAGCAGGGACCCATGTCTCGATGGGTCAGCTTGAACCAGGCCCGAGCAAACGTCTCGGCAAACTGATCTGGATGCTCGAAAAAACGCCGCGCAATGGGCGCATAGATGGGATCCATCTTCATCGCCATATCTGCTGTGGTCATCATAGGTGCATGACGCTTCGATGGATCGTGGGCATCCGGAACAGTATCCGCACCGGCACCCCCAGCAGGAGCCCACTGATGGGCACCAGCCGGACTTTTCACCAGTTCCCATTCGTAACCAAATAGGTTTTCAAAATAATTGTTGTCCCATTTTACCGGGTTGGTCGTCCAAGCACCTTCAATACCGCTGGTGATTGTATGAACACCAATACCAGTGCCATAGCTGTTCTTCCAGCCAAGTCCTTGCTCTTCGATACTAGCTCCTTCGGGTTCCGGACCTACTAATGCATCATCCCCAGCACCGTGGCATTTACCGAAGGTATGTCCACCAGCCACCAAAGCCACCGTCTCCTCGTCATTCATAGCCATCCGTCCGAAGGTTTCGCGAATATCCCGGCCCGAGGCGACGGGGTCAGGCTGGCCGTTCGGGCCTTGCGGATTCACGTAGATCAGACCCATCTGCACTGCACCCAGTGGATTTTCCAACTCGCGATCGCCAGTGTAGCGTTTGTCGCCCAGCCATTCGGCCTCATCGCCCCAGTAAATGTCTTCTTCCGGTTCCCAAATATCTGCACGCCCGCCAGCGAAACCGCAGGTTTTAAGTCCCATCGATTCCAGTGCACAGTTACCAGCGAGAATCATTAGATCGGCCCAAGAGATTTTCTGGCCGTATTTCTGCTTGATTGGCCATAGCAGCATCCGTGCTTTATCGAGGTTAGCGTTGTCCGGCCAACTGTTGAGCGGCGCAAACCGCTGGTTGCCAGTGCCCGCACCACCGCGACCATCACCAATACGGTAGGTACCGGCGCTATGCCAGGCCATGCGAATGAAGAGTGGTCCATAATGGCCATAGTCGGCTGGCCACCAATCTTGGGACTTGGTCATCAGCTCAAAGATATCTGCCTTCAAGGCAGCATAGTCGAGACTCTGAAACGCCTCAGCATAGTTAAATACTTCACCCATGGGATTGGCTTGGGGCGAGTGCTGGTGGAGGATCTTCATGTTCAACTTATTCGGCCACCAGTCTTGGTTAGATGTGCCATGACCAGCAGTGAATTTTTGAACTCCGCCCATGAATGGACATTTACTTTCGCTACTCATAATTCCCTCTTATGATGATTAATCATGTGTTGTCGCATGTTTCCTCTCTTTGTCTGTGCCACCTTTTTTTAGGCAGCAAGCATCGTCCACTCGGATTTCTTAGCCTCTGGGTTGATGTAGTTCAACATTGTCTCGGCATTAGCAACCACGGGCATCACCTCAAAACCATCTCGTTCTATAAACATTTTTTCAATCACCTCGTCCTTCACCAACATAGAATAACGCCAAGAGCGCTGTCCCATCCCTCTATCAGAGAGGTTCACCATCATACCCAGCTCGCTGGTAAAATCTCCATTGACATCGGGGATAAAGCGCACTCGATCGGCTCCTTCTGCTTCAGCCCAATTCGCCAGCGAAAACGGATCATTTACAGAAATGCACAGAATCTCATCGACCCCGTTCGCTCGAAATACATCAGCATCGTTGTTGTAGCCTAATAGTTGAATATGAGAATACGGGATAAAAGCTCCCGACACCGTAAATACCACTACGGTTTTATGTTTAAAAAGATCTGCTGTGGAAAGATTGTACCAACATACCTCTGCAAACAACTGTACAAACATCGGAAAGGTCACTTGAGGAACACGCTGACCATCATGATTGAATAACATTCATCTAGCTCCTTGTGCGAATCAAACATCAGTTCGAGCCTTCTCAACTGCAAGATCAATGAGTAGAAACACAACTATAGTTTTCACCACTACCGAAGAAGTCAAATCACTAATAACTGTGTGCATAAGTCATAGCTCTGTTGCATCAATACGAATCAATAGAATTCATGTTAGTTCTAACTTGTGAGTTTCTCGTGAGAGTTTTTACTTTTCTTGAAGTTTTTGCTCTGCGATCGACCACCATTCATTTCGTAGGGCACTATCAGCGCTACCTGGTTGGAGCTGGCGATTTTTTAGTTCGGGATGTTTTTGGTAAAAAGTGCGATCGATCTGTTTATAAAATTGTTCGGCGTTTTTGCCGGAGGCTTTGAGCTGCTTTTGGACAGCTTTACGTTTAGCTTGAATCTGTTGGGCAGAAACTGGTTTAGCAGATTGAGAAATAGAATTGGGCATTAATCCGGCGATCGCCTCATTGACTGACTTCATCGGGTCAAAATTCTTGGGCAAAGCACTGCTGATCGACTTCAACGGATCAAAATCTTTCGGAATGGCATCATTAATTGATTTCATGGGATCAAAAGATTTGGGCAGGCTATCTCCGATCGATTTCAGCGGGTCAAAAGATGTGGGCGTAGGGGTAGGTTTGGGAGCCGTTGCCAACAAGTCGGCATTTTGAAACCATTTCAGGCCAGCTGTCGCCGCCCAAGTTCCCAAAAAAATTGTGCCTACGAATTTGGATACTGCCCAAGCTGGTTTTTTCCAATCAGCTTCTGTTTTTACGGCCTGTGTTGGTTTCAGTTGGGTAACTACCTGGCTAATAGCTGCTTTGGGCGAGACGATCAGAGTTTGGAGGCGAGACATTAAATTCTGAGCCGGTAACGCGCCAGATAACAATGTTGATTGTTTACTGAGATTTTTGTCTGGGGGCAATGCCGCCAAGACCTCCGCCGCAGACTGATAACGGTCTTTCGATCGATGAGCCAACATTTTGTTAATTACTTGAGCCAAATCGGGATGGGCAGCAACCTTTCTTTCCCATTCCCAGTTAGCAGTACGGATATCGTAGAGCTGGTGTGGCTCCAAGCCAGTCATTAAGACCAAGGCCGTCGCAGCGAGGGCATAGAGATCGCTAGCTGGTGACACTTGACCACGCCGCATTTGTTCGTCTGGGGCAAAGCCGACTTTTCCCACTGAGGTTCCAGTCATATGGCTGTATTTGGCCGCTGCTTCTTTCACCGCTCCAAAATCAATTAGCACTGGCAGCGCATC
>JAGVCD010000096.1 GCA_020059425.1 Chamaesiphon sp.
ACGAGGTTCATTAGTGGTTTCCCAAATCTCGACTACCAGCACAACCGTTATCCCCATCCCCGCCCATGCTCCTAGCTCCAACGTGCGGACTGGAGCTTACGCCCTGCTCGATAGTTTGAGACGGCATGGGGTTAAGCATATTTTTGGCTATCCCGGCGGCGCTATCTTACCGATCTACGACGAAATCGAACGAGCCGAAGCCGCTGGTTGGATGGATCATATTTTAGTCCGGCACGAACAAGGAGCCGCCCACGCTGCCGATGGCTACGCTCGATCGACTGGCCAAGTGGGAGTTTGCTTTGCCACTTCTGGGCCTGGTGCCACCAATTTAGTCACTGGCATCGCCACCGCTCAGATGGATTCGATCCCGATGGTGATTGTGACCGGCCAAGTACCGCGCAGCGCGATCGGTACTGATGGCTTCCAAGAAACTGATATTTATGGCATCACCATGCCGATCGTCAAGCATTCTTATGTCGTGCGCGATCCCCGCGAGATGGCCAGAGTGGTCGCCGAAGCTTTTTATATTGCCAGTTCTGGCCGCCCCGGCCCAGTCTTAATTGACATTCCCAAAGACGTGGGGGCCGAAGAATTTGAATACACCCCTGTCGAACCCAACAGCATTAAACTGCCCGGCTATCGTCCCACCCTGCGGGGCCATTCTCGCCAAATTAATCAGGCCGTGAAGCTGATCCAAAACAGCAAGCAGCCTTTGCTCTATGTGGGTGGCGGGGCGATCGCTTCCAGTGCCCATGTCGAAGTTAAGCAATTAGCTGAAATCTTCCAAATTCCGGTGACTACCACCCTGATGGGTAAGGGCGCTTTTAACGAAGAACATCCCCTGTCGGTAGGGATGTTGGGGATGCATGGCACCGCCTACGCCAACTGGGCCGCCACCGATTGCGATCTTTTAATTGCCGTGGGTGCCAGGTTTGACGATCGAGTCATGGGCAAGCAAGATATGTTTGCCCCCCACGCCAAAATAATTCATATTGATATCGACCCCGCCGAAGTGGGTAAAATTCGGGTACCGGATGTACCGATAGTTGGTGATCTGAAGCAAGTATTAGTTGATATTCTCAATCGCATTACTGAGCTAAAACTAGATAATCAACCCACCCAAACTGACCATTGGCTGGCTATGATTGCCGCCTGGCGCGAAGACAACCCCTTGGTAGTCCCCGAATATCCTGATACCCTCTCCCCGCAAGAGGCGATCGCCGAATGTCGCAAACAAGCGCCCGATGCTTACTACACCACCGACGTGGGTCAGCATCAAATGTGGGCAGCCCAGTTTTTAAACAACTTACCCCGCCACTGGCTCTCTAGTTCTGGTTTGGGCACCATGGGTTATGGGGTACCGGCAGCGATCGGAGCGCAGGTGGCACTACCGGGTGAACAAATTATTTGCATCAGCGGTGATGCTAGCTTCCAGATGAATCTGCAAGAGTTGGGCACCATCATGGAATACCAGCTCCCTGTCAAGATTGTGGTAATTAACAACGGCTGGCAGGGCATGGTGCGCCAGTGGCAAGAATTAATCTATGCCGAAAACTATTCTTCTTCCGAAATGGCTCCTTCCATGCCAGATCTGATGTTGCTAGCCCAAGCCTACGGCATCAAAGGCATGACGATCGATCAACGAGCAGACTTACCGCAGGCGATCGCCGAGATGTTGGCTTACCCTGGCGCTGTCTTGATGGATGTCAAAGTTAAGCGCAACGAAAATTGCTATCCGATGGTACCAGCGGGCAAGGCCAACGCCGATATGGTTGGATTAGCTAAACCCAAGCGTCAGTTCAGCAAATCCACTGTAGTTAGTTGTCCTAGTTGTAGTGCCCAAAACATTACCAGCAACAAATTTTGCTCAGAATGTGGCAATAAATTGTAGAATCACACTACTTCCCTAGATTTCCTAGGGTAAATGTACTCTTAAGTTTCTCCGCCTCCGGAAAGATTTTGATGAGTAGCCTTTGAAAAAGGCTCGGGAGCTTTTCCGGCACTACCTAAGAATCAGTTTTTTATGCTCCGAATTTTCATCGCTTTTGTTCTTGCCCTAGTATCTCAATCAGCTGCTCTGATTTATTTAGCAACACCAACAACAGCCCAAACCCAAATCCTCCAAAAGCATCCAGTGCGTCCGCTACCGGGCAGTCTGGATAAAATTCCGGTTTTTAATAGTAATAGTCCAGAAGTACTGATTAACGAGGGTATTTTACTTTCTACTTGGTCACCAGACAATAAAGCCCAAGCTTCAGCTCATCTCAACTATGCTTTTGAAGGCAAATTTGATATTTTTTCACACCACATCTCTCGTCCAGTCTTAGAAGCTAATACGGTCAATCGCTTGATGAATGTGGGAATTTTGGCTTTTAATCCTGGCCAGAAACCGATTAAGCTCAAGATTTTACAAGCACTCAGCTATGTTAATGCTGATGCTCCCTTTGTTAATTTGGCTGCCTATGTAAATAACGCTGATGGTCGAACTTTTTCTGGTCCTGGCTCGCGCATTGCCAACGATATCAAGCGCGGTCTCACCGATGCCAAACTAACCAAGGAAATTACCATTCCACCCGGTCAAAGTAGGGTCGTTTTTAGTCGATCGATCCCTAATCGCAGCGCTAAATCGACCTTAATGCGCTTACAAAGCAATGGTAAAGTCCAGATTGCCAGTATAGCTTTGCTCGATAAACTAAAATCCCCAACCTTAGGAGTTTTGGCCATCGGACATCAACCTAAACAATTACCCAGTTTAGAAAAGCCCGCTGACACTGTGAAACCAGCCAAATTATTGCCGGTCTATCGATCGCCCGCTCCAGAAGATTGGCAAGCTGCCATCAAAAACAGCAAATTAGCCACCCCACGTGATCGGGTACCAACCAATCCGAGTGCGATCAAGCCCGGTCAGGGTATCACCTACGGCAGAGTGGCCGGGGTTTCCCAAGGTTCACGGTGGGAAGCAAAGATCACTGATCAACCAGGTAGCAAGGATTTATCTTTACCAGAACGCGGTCAGGCCGTATCTTTTGTTATTAGTACGCTAGATGGAGGCCGGTTAGGAACCAGCCAAATTCAAAGTGCGGCCATGTTGAAACGCTATCCAGATACCGCCTATCGGGGACATGGAAACTACGGCACTCACTATCGCTTAATAATACCTTTGCTGAATACTTATCAAGAAGAACGCAGTGTTGTAATCAAAATGCAGACTCCTGTTAAGGATGATATTTTGTTTGGGGGTTTGCGTTTTCTGTCTCCAGTTCCGACTGATGCACCAATTTTTTTCCGAGGAACTGTCCAGATTCGTTATCAAAGTGATGATGGGCGCACCGAAACCAAGCAAACTCATATTGTGCAAAGACGCGGCGAACAGGGTCAAGCACTAGTAACAGTAAAGTTACCGCCTGGTACTCGCCGCCAAATCGAAATTGATTTAATTTATCCCCCCGATGCTTCGCCGCCCCAGGTATTTACGGTGGAATCTTTAGGGGCAAATCGATCGACATCCTCAGCATCATTAGATCAAAATAAAGCTGAGCAATCTAAAACAGAACAGAAACAACAACAACAGCCAATAATTATTATTAAGCGGGTAATTTCTTGGAAATTGGTGCCATCGCCTTTGCCCACTAACCAAAACCTACATCAACCCTAGAAAATACTGATATTTAGATCGCATCATCTAGTGGGAGCTAATCCGATTCAGTCAAGAACGAAGTTCAATATGCTAATTGAGGTCATCTTTCCGGGTTTTACAGTCGGGAAGAATGTTCTCCATCTTTTCGATGGCCACTTTTTTGACCCGAGCGGCGATCGCATCGGCTTGGGCAGCAGTACCAGCAATTTCAGCATCGGAGCGATCGACATCAAAAATATCGATTGGTTCAATAATGGTCGTAAACATGGATTAGACGATTAAAGAATACGGCATCCATAATTAATTTGCCCAAGGGGTGTTCTACTTACAGCTTACCCTTATTTCTGAAGAGGTCTAATGGATTGTACTTATTTCATAGCTGGGGTGCTCCCGGGTGATTTCGTCATTGTCACTTTAATTATGTCCAACGGTTATCAATCTAGCCGATCTTTAAATCCCTTTAAATCCATTAACAACACCATTTTCAGGGCGCATTTCAAATGGCTTAAAAATTTCTTGATTGCGATCATATTTTACCTGGCTAAACAATAGTCCGATCAGTAGAATTATACTGCCGACAATTTGCTGCCTGGTAGGAATTTCCGCCAAAATCCAATAAGAAAAAAACATTCCTGCGATCGGATGAAAACACGAAATAATGGTAGACACCACCAGAGGAGATTGCCGCGAGCCTTTAATCCAAAATGCCTGTCC
>JAGVCD010000435.1 GCA_020059425.1 Chamaesiphon sp.
CGAAAATGACTATGAGCAGGCATTGATTTACTATCAACAACGCGCCGAAATTAACCAGCAAATTCAAAATATTTATGGGGCTGCCTATACCTATCGCTATATTGCCGAAACCTTAATTAAGCTCGATCAAGTACCAGCCGCAGTAGTGGCCTATCAAAAATCGATCGAACTTTTTACAACCATCAACATGCCAGATCTCGTAGAAGAAGTGGAATTAGAACTGCGATCGATCACTTCAACGGCAATAAATTCTCAGCCAGTTTAAGAACTGTCACGATTCTGGTTCGATCGATCACCATAACCAGCTAGTCTAGAAGACATAAGACTTGATACAATTTGAGCCTGCTCATCACCGATTGACTATGGCTACTGTAAACCCTAACTCCGCTGTGACCAATACTGTAAAATCTGGCTTCTCGCCTTTGGTCACCAGTGTAATCTACCCTTTTGGGCAAATGTTTTTACCCAATTATTTTTGGCAGATCAAAGTTCTAGGTCAAGAAAATTTGCCCCGCACTGGAGCGACGATCTTGGCTCCCACCCATCGATCGCGCTGGGATTCCATGCTCATTCCCTACATTGCTGGCCCCTATGCTTTGGGTCGTCAGGTGCGGTTTATGACCTCAGCCAACGAAATGAAGGGCTTTCAAGGCTGGATGGTGCGGCGTTTAGGGGGTTTCCCGGTGGATACGGCCAATCCTAGTTTGAGTAGTTTTCGCTACGCGATCGAACTTCTCCATCAAGGAGAGTTAATGACGGTTTATCCGGAAGGTGGGTTGCGCTACGAAGGCACTTTGCAGCCGTTAAAAAAAGGCATAGCGCGGATTGCTTTGCAAGCACAGTCCAACAATCCTGAGCAAGATATCAAAATTGTACCGATCAGCATTCGTTACAGTCAGAAGTTTCCCAAATGGCGGGATAGTGTATCGATCGTTATTGATCCGCCGTTGTCGGTGGCAGATTATGCTCAAAAATCGGTAAAGGCTGGCTCGGAAGCTTTGCATCAAGCTTTGACCTTGGCCATGCAAGCGGCGATCGATCGGAACAATTTACAAACTTGGAACTAGCCAAATTTGCTTTTCGCTTGGGCATAGATTTCGGGGGTGATTTCGGTTACACCCATTTCTTGGGCTAATTTTTCAATTTTTTTGCGGGCAGCAGAACGCACAAAGAAGGGGATCTCTTTAAGTTTGGCTTCGGCTTCAGTAGTCCAGTTCATGATTGAGATGGTAAGTGGTGATGTTGATTGTATCGAAAGCTTAGTGAGTGAATCACAAGCCAGAATTATAATGGATTTGATTGATCGAACGTTAATCTATCAACTACCAAAATGGTCAAAAAAATCCAGACCTATTTGGAAACATTAGCAATGACTGATTCTACGGATTTTTGCAAACATAAATCAGATCGATCGAACTTCTGGTTATGAACCAGATGCGATCCTGCATTGATTGGTAGTCAATGACGCTACTACCTGAAGATTTTCAGTATTTGCAACTAAAAAAATTCACAAGCTATAATATGCCTTGTAGAGCATATTTTACCCAGATGGCATGGAACATTGATTTTCACCCAGATTTTTATGTGGAGTTTAACGAACTTGCTACCGATGTAAGATTAGAGCTTTTAGCAAAGCTTTTACTGCTAGAAGAATTTGGACCAAAACTTAAACGTCCTCATGCAGATACTTTAAAAGGCTCTGATTACTCCAACATGAAGGAAATTAGGTTTCAAGCGGCTGATGGGGTTTGGCGAGTGGCCTTTGCCTTCGATCCGGAAAGATCGGCCATTCTGTTGGTAGCTGGGGATAAGTCTGGTGGTAGTGAGCAGCGGTTTTATCGACAACTCATTGAGATAGCAGACAGTAGGTTTAAAGACCATTTAATAACGTTAATGGAGCAGAAAACAGATGACAATTAACCTGAAGACTGTGATGGAGAATTTGCCCCCAGAGCAACGAGCCAAAGTCGAACAACGAGCGGCTGAGTTAATTGCTGAAGAAATGACTTTGCAAGATTTACGAAAAGCGAGAGAATTCACCCAAATTCGGATGGGTGAATTATTGAATATGCGTCAAGAAAATGTCTCACGTCTTGAGCGCCGTGCAGATTTATTGGTATCTACATTGCAGAGTTATGTGGCAGCGATGGGTGGGGAGCTGTCATTGGTCGTGGAATTCAAAGACCGTCCACCAGTGAAGATTTCTGGTTTAATCGACTAAAATCTGAGTAGAATCCATTCATTACCCCGTTCATGGTGCAAGCCTTAACCAATTTAGTTACTTTTGATGAGTTCATGGCTTGGTACCCAGAGAATTCGGAGATTCACTATGAATTGCGGCGGGGAGCGATTTTAGAAATGCCAAAGCCGCGTGGTAAACATTCTGAAGTAGCGGGTTTTATCGCTCTCAAATTGGGGATGGAAATTGAGAAATTGGCGCTGCCGTATTTTTTACCCAGGGAATGCATTGTGCGATCGATCGATAGTAGCTCTGGTTATGAACCGGATGCGATCGTGCTGGACAGGACAAGCATTGGATTAGATCTTCGGTGGGAGCGGGAATCGATTATTACGCTGGCGACTAGCATCAAGTTAGTGGTGGAGGTGGTTTCTACTAATTGGCGGGATGATTATTTGGTGAAGTTTGCGGAGTATGAAAGTTTGGGTATTCCGGAGTATTGGATTGCTGATTATGCTGGTTTGGGGGGACGGCGGTATCTGGGTGAGGTTAAGCAGCCGACTTTGACGATCTGTAGTTTGGTGGATGAGGAGTATGAAATGCAGCAGTTTGGTGGAGATCGATCGATTGTTTCACCAACATTTCCTGGCTTAAACCTCACTGCTGCTGAGATTTTACAGCTCGGGTAATGATTTCCCAATATGCGGTACAGGTCATTTGGTAAATGATCCGATCAAAGCTTAAGATTGGCATATTTTCTGATTGAGCTTGAGCAATAAGAATCCGATCGAAAGGATCTTTGTGTAGATCTGGCAGTTGATCGATTTACAAAACGTGGGCAAGATCGATCGCCAGACTCTCAAATCGATTGACGGTCAAACAAGATTAAATAAATTGCGGTGCTGGCTCCGGC
>JAGVCD010000262.1 GCA_020059425.1 Chamaesiphon sp.
CGCCGTACCTGACGATTGCGACCTTCGCGCAAAATAATTTGTAAACGAGTTTCATAGCGATCTTCATCTAGCACCGTTACTTGGGCAGGCAGCGTCCATTTGCCCTCTAGGTTGATGCCCGATCGCCAGGCTTGCAAAGTAGTAGCAGAGGGGTGTCCTTCTATTAGGGCGATGTAGGTCTTAGATACTTGATGTCGAGGATGAGTGAGTAAACAGGTTAGTTCGCCGTCGTTGGTAAGCAATAATGCGCCAGTTGAATCAATATCCAAGCGTCCCACCGGATGAATACCGGAGCCATATCTTAAATGTTGGGGTAAGAGGTCAACTACTGTCGATCGACCTTGTGGATCGGTGCAAGTAGAGACTACGCCTGCTGGTTTGTTCAGCAACAAGTAGTAGCGTTGGGGCGGCGCGGCTAGTAGTTTGCCAGCCACTGTAATTTGATCGATCGCTGGATCAGCCGTATCACCGATTTGGGCGCGTTGGCCATTGACCAGCACTCGACCATTGCGGATCATTTCCTCGGCTTGACGGCGGGAAGCAATGCCCCACTGAGACATGATTTTTTGCAGCCGGACGGCCATAGCTATTCCGTTATTTGTATACTGCCCAAAATTCTAGCGAAAAAGAGTGAAACATGGAAACCATCCCGAAAAACTGCGGTAGCCAACCGTAAGTCGAAACGATCCGATAATATGAGTTACTGGATTATTGTTAAGGACAAAATTTGAGTAGCAAACCCCGGGGAATTATTAGTTCGGTGCTGTCATCGGCCTGTGCGACTTGGTTACGCACTCAGGTTAGTGCCGTCGCCGAACTCCAAGTCGAAATTGTGGCTGGCGATCGACAAATGTTGGCAGGTGTAATACCCAGCGTGGCAGTTGCTGCCCAAAAAATAGTGTACCGGGGCATCGCAGTACACCAAATAGAATTATTAGCCGAGCAAATAGCGATTAATCTGAAGCAAGTGGTACGCGGTAAACCGCTGCAACTGCTGCAACCAATCATGATTAATATCCAGGCTCGGATGACCAGCGCGGATTTACATAGTTCTTTGACCGCGCCGTTTTTCAATAAGGCTATTACCGATTTAGTGAAACAAATCTTAGCCAGTGCCGATCAAAACTGGTCAATTCAGTGGCAATCAGCCGCCATCCAAGCCAATCAAGTTGTGTTGCAAGGACAGGTGCAAAAGAGCCCTGAGCGGCAAGTACCCATTAGCATTCAGACCGGCATTGAATTGGTAACTGGTCGGGTGCTGCGGCTAACCCCTTTACTGGTTACTTGTGATTTAGAGCTACCGGGCAGTGATCTACATAGCTACGAAATCGACTTAGGCGATCAGGTTAATTTACAAGAGCTGACTCTGCAAGCAGGTGAATTACTCTGCAACGGGGAAATTCAGGTTAACCCCTAAGTTCTACAATGGGAAAAGTCGTCGCCTTTTTCCTCTGCCTGTGAATCAGCCTAATTTATTACCCCCGAAACTTGTCGATCGACTGATAGCTTCTACCAGTGGTATCACCCTGGTTTTAGCTCTAATTATTGGCGTAGCCACCGGTGCCGGGGTTATTCTATTTCATTTTTTGATTGATCATATCCACGATTGGGCTTTTGAAGATCTGACCAATTTGGGAGGCGGTAAGTGGCTGTGGACAGTTTCGATCCCGATGCTGGGCGGTATCATGGTGGGCGCGATGCGCTGGTACTGGAAAGATTTTGGCCTCAATATGTCGTCGATGTTGGCTGCTACCAAGTCGGGGTCACCGATGAAACCCTGGCTAGGTTTAGTAAAAATGTTAGCCGCTGCTGTCTCATTGGGAACAGGAGCTTCCCTGGGACCAGAAGGCCCTAGTGTAGAAATTGGGGCTAATCTGGGCGTCTTGATGGCGCAAACGCTGCGGGTTTCCCAAGAACGACAACGGTTATTACTAGCAGCCGGGGCGGCAGCGGGAGTATCGGCAGGTTTCAATTCACCGATCGCTGGCGTGTTTTTTGCCCTCGAAGTAGTACTAAATAGCACCACCGCCACCGCGACGGTCAGCGTGGTAGTACTGGCAGCAGTTATTTCTTCGCTGGTAGCTCAAGTAGGTTTGGGTTCTCAACCAGCTTTTAAGCTGCCTATTTATGAAGTGCAATCTGCCTGGGAACTTCCTCTGTATCTGGGTTTAGGAGTATTAGCGAGTTTGCTCTCCTACGCTTCCACCCAAACCATTAGCTGGTGTCGGCGATTTTTTCAGGGGAAAACTCCCTATGCTGCTTGGATGAGCCAACTTCCGCACTGGTTTACACCGATTTTAGGCGGTTTAGTGGTGGGCATTACGGCTCTGAAGTTTCCGCAAATTACCGGGATTGGTTACGAAACGATCGAAGCCATGCTCCAAGATGTGGGATTCTCTCTGACCTTACTGGTTTTGTTAGTAGCGGTGAAGTTGATTATGACTGGTATCAGTCTGGGCAGTGGCTTAGTGGGCGGTTTATTTGCCCCTTCGATGTTTTTGGGCGCTTCCTTGGGCACGGCATATGTGAAAGGTTTAGTGATGTTGATTCCCCAACTAGATAGCGTGATGGCAGCTCCCCCAGCCTACGCGATGGTGGGGATGGCTACGATGTTGGCCAGTAACGCCCGCGCCCCCCTCACAGCCATCTTATTAATGTTTGAACTCACCCGCGACTATCGGATTGTTTTGCCCTTGATGGCTTGTGTGGGTTTGAGTATTTGGTTAGTCGATCGAATGCAATCTGCTAACGAATCCAATAGCGGCCTGGAAAAAATGGGCTTAAATATTCAGCAAGATGAACAAGCTATCATGCTACGTCAGTTGTTAGTACGGGAGGCCATGCAATCAGAGTGGCTAAATCTATCCGCAGAAATGAGTATTTTTGAAGCCGCTGCTACCTTGGTAGAACGTCAGTATCGCAGCGCTCTAGTCCAAAATCCTGCTGGTGAATTGGTGGGAATTGTCACCTTGGATGATGTGAACCGAGCGATCGCCAATAACCAAGCTTCCGAGAATCAACAGTTGAGCAGTATTTGCACTGCGACCATTCTTTACGCCCGTGCTGATGAATCGGTGGCCAATGCGATCGAACGAATGGGGGGGAGAGGACTACACCAATTACCAGTCGTTGAGCCAGAACACCCCGCCAAAATAATGGGGGTACTGTGCCAAGAAAATATTTCCTTAGCCTGTAGTTTAGCAATTGCCAAGAAACATTTGGCTAATCGAACAGCTGTTACCAACCAAACTTAAGACATTCTA
>JAGVCD010000175.1 GCA_020059425.1 Chamaesiphon sp.
CCGCGACCATTGTCTTTAAGTGCCCCCGCAAAAATTTCACTAGCACTTGCTGAATTACTATCTACTAACACAGCTACTGGTAAGTTAGTTAGAGCGGTTTGATTGGCTCGAAACTGCTCATCGCTGCCCTTGCGATCGATTGTTTTAACTATCACACCACTATCCAAAAATAACCGAGAAATTTCAATACTATTTTGTAATAAGCCACCGGGATTACCCCGCATATCGACCACAAAGGCATTGACTTTTTCCCGATTCAAAGCCTTAACAGCATTTTCCATTTGCTTAGTAGAGTTAGCACTAAATTCGGTCAATCTAATGTAACCAACTTTGACTTTATTTTCTTGCTTGGCTCGATAAGAAACCGAAGATACTTCGATCGGGGCAATAGCTACCGATACTTCAAAAGTACCCTTGCCACTCCGGGACAGCTTGAGCTTCAAAGATTTACCAACTTCGCCCCTAATTAGTTTGATGGCTTCAGTGGCTGGTACTTTCATGAGCGATTTACCATTGACTGCTAACAATGTGTCGCCCGCCTTGATACCGGCTTTAGCGGCTGGGGAGTTATCAGCAGTATCAGTGACCACTAGTTTTTTGGTGGCACTAGCTTTATCCACAATTTCTTCTAATTTCAAACCAACGCCGACCATTTCACCATTAGTTTGACTCGTCAGTGATTGGTATTGGGTGGGACTCATGAAGCGAGTATAGGGATCATCGAGCTTGCGCAAGGCTAGTCGAATTGCGTTGTAAGCATCCAAACGATTGGTGTAATTGCGTTTTAGCAGATCTCGGCGTACTTGCACCCAGTTTGTCTTGTTAAAAGTTCCATCCACATATTCTCGATTAACTACTTGCCAAGCCTCATCAACTAAAGCTTTAGGATTGTCTTCTAACTTAGCATTCGTCGCTGCCTTTAATTGTTTTACCGTTGGTTTTACTATTTTTAGCGGTTTTAAAGGCAGAGCCGTGACTTCGATCGAGAGCGCTGTCGTCCAGGTCATCATGCCGCTGAGCAAGACTAAGGACAGTTGGGTGAATTTCTTAGAAGATAGCTGCATATGCTAGGAATATCCGGCGATAGTTTGGGGCATTAATAATTTTAGGTGGGCAGATCTTAAGGAGTGATTACCGGCTGCCATCATGGGAAAGATCAAAGTATGTGGATGTATCTACCCATATTAGCCTTCTCTGCTGGAATTTAAAGAGTAGCAATCTCAATTCTACACAGCAATTTCATCAATTTCCGTAATGTGCAGTTGGGCTAATGCTAAGACTGGAGATGTTTGGGATAGTGAATTATCTCCTGTTGTTAATCGATCGCAGCGGCTGGCAAAGTGGCAAGTATGGCAAAGCTGGCTATTGATCGATACTTGGAGGAAATGTTGTTGGTGCTGATAACTTGCGAGTGATCGATCGAGTTGCTGCAAGATTTGTTGTAATTCTTGATGAGTTTGCTGATGCAGAGCTTCACTATATGGAAACTTGGCTGACTGCG
The DNA here is from genome assembly GCA_020059425.1 of Chamaesiphon sp. The sequence goes on from JAGVCD010000175.1 coordinate 1,502, forward strand.
GTTGGGGCTGATTCAGTACAAACCAGTAGGTAAAAGAAATAGCGGCTGGTGGATAGTCGCTGGTTTCGGCCATCATGTATAAATAAAGCCTAGTCTGCCAATCCTGCGCCAATTGTTCGAGGTTGCGGGGGGTGCTATAGGTTTTCCAATCAATGATTTGGACGGTTTCGCCGAGCAATACTAAGTCATAAATGGCGGTAAATAAATAATCTTTGATCAGTAGCGTCCTGACCTGCTCACTGTCTCGAATTACCTGCGGGTCTGGTGTAAACAGATCAGGAGCCACCGCTAACAAATTTTGGACGGCCTGACCAAGCTGCGGATCGGCAGCTAAAAAAGGTTCGATCGGCAACCCCAATTCTCTTTGTTGCATTAAGCGATGAAAGTCACTACCCCACTGCATCTTAATCCGCTGTTCTGGTGCGACTGGTGCAGCCAACAGATCGAGGTAAGTGTGTTCAAACTTACGCGGGCATTCGGTTAAAACCTTGAGATGACCTTGGGAAAGGCGTTGGATTTTCATTACTTGGACTAAGCTTGCTGCAATTTTTGATTGATTTCTATCAAACTGAATTCTTCTGGGTCGAAGGAACCGCCCACCCACTCTAGCAATTCATCATGGGAGGGGTGATTTTTATCTTCGATCGCTTCCAAAAAATCACCATAACCCCAAACCCCGCCGACATCTTCTGGCGGACAATTCCGCTTGCCTTTGATGCAGATGGGATAATGTGTTTTCGGCTCTGCCTCAAAGATTTTTTCTAGGACAATTTGATGTTCCCAACCATCACCAAAGTCATACTCATAAAAAAATTTGTCCTTAAGACGGCTCACACATTGGTCTAATCGCATTTTCTTTTCGTCCAGGAGTTCATCCATGCCATATTCTGGGTGGAGTTCGCCATAGTAGTTTCCCAGAGCAATAAATTGGTGTAGATGGCAATTCTCCCAACCCATGGTTAGTTGGATAATCTGATGTAGTTGGGGGAGAGTGGTATTGCTATGGACTTGGAGCTGTCTCCAAATCGGTGGCTTACTACCTCGGAGGGTTATTTTGAGTTGGTAAATGA
>JAGVCD010000433.1 GCA_020059425.1 Chamaesiphon sp.
CAGTCATCCATGTGGAAAACTTTTTATATCAAACCAAATGAGTTAGGATTACTGTTTCGGCGTGATCATTTTCAAAAGGTGTTATTACCAGGTTGGTATCGACGCTGGTTTTGGAGTAGTTGGCGAGTTGAACAACATGATATTAGTTTGCCCATCGCCCAGATCGATAATTTAGATCTATTATTGCGTAATCATCGCTCTGTACTAGAGCCACATTTACTGATTGTCAAAACGGCCTTTAATGAAGTGGCCTTAGTTAAAACAGGACAGCGGTGGGTGAGTGTTGGAACCAATCAACTACAAGTATTTTGGCGGGGATTGGTAGAGGTAGAAGCGCATCTTTTTAACTTGGATGAGAGTTTAGAACTGCCCTCGAATTTTTTGCAACAAGTCAATGGACAAGAAATTCAGGGATTGCAAAAATGGCAAATTCCGGAGTCGGCGATCGGACTGCTCTACGTTCAAGACAATTTTATGCGCCCGCTGACATCGGGAGACTATGCTTTTTGGGTAGCTAATCAACAGGTTAGGGTGCATTTGTTAAGTCGGATGACACCTAATCCCAAGTTTCCACTGGAGGATGTTTTGATCGAACAACATCCGGATTTTGTGGCAGCTTACTGCGCGGTGGTGGAGTTAGATAGCCAGTCGATCGCCATTGTGCGCCATCGCAGTAAAGTTATTGATATTTTGCCCCCGGCCAGTCGGCGACTATTTTGGCAAGGTGTCACCATCGAACAAATTGATATCAGTGATCAGGCCAAGTTACCACTAGCATTAGTGAAAGAAGTGGTGGCTGGACTCCCTGAAGTTCAAGCGTTGGGTCACAAGCTAATTCATCAATTGGAGGTACCAGCTCAATATGTAGGACTCCTATCGTTAGATGGTGTCATTCAATCATCCTTGCCGCCCGGTCTTCATGCTTGGTGGGCTTTTGGTCGATCGATCAAAACAGAGGTAATTGATCTGCGGCTGCAAACCGTGGAAGTATCTGGTCAGGAGATATTATCAAAAGATAAAGTACCCTTGCGTTTGAACCTCACAGCTGGTTATCGAATAACCGACCCGATTTTAGCCCAGAGTCTGTTGACTGACATTACCAGTTTTATTTATAAAGAACTACAATTTTCATTGCGATCGGCAGTGGGTACTAAAACATTAGATGATTTGTTGGAAGATAAAACCTCGATCGATCGGAATATTGCTGTTAATATGCGGGAGAGAATGAAGAATTATGGCATTGAGGTAGAGTCCGTCGGGGTCAAAGATATTATCTTGCCCGGTGAAATCAAAGCAATTTTAAGCAAAGTGGTAGAAGCCGAAAAATCAGCTCAGGCCAATGTGATTCGACGACGGGAAGAAACTGCCGCGACCCGCAGTATGTTGAACACCGCCAAGGTGATGGAGGATAATCCGGTAGCACTGCGGTTGAAGGAGCTAGAAGTACTAGAGAGAATTGCCGAAAAAATCGAAAAAATTAATGTGAACGGTAGCTTGGATAGTATCTTGAATGATTTGATTAGTATCAAAAAATAAGTATCATTCTAAAATTTTCAATTCAGAGAGCGCTCTATGTCCATCCTTCCACTCGATCAAAATACCATCCAGCGTAACTCTACCACCCAATCTTTTACTAGCGGTGAGAGTTATTACCAAGCCGAAGCGGTAGCCGCTCCGACTCAGCGCGGAAACATGCTGCAAGCTGAGGTGGAAGGCACCGAACCCACGCCTTACCAAGTGACAGTAAAGTTTGAAGCGGGAGACATTACCGCTGCTCGTTGCACCTGTAACTATAGCTTAGAGGGCTGGTGCAAGCACATCGTCGCCGTGTTTTTGGCTTGCGTTCATCACCCAGAAACCATTGAAACCCGCCCATCTTTAGAACAATTACTCGATCGGCTCAACCTCAACCAAGCTAAACAAGTATTCCGAGAACTAATCGCCGAGCATCCCCATTTAATCGACGATCTCGATTTCCAAGTCAGCTTAATTACTGCTGTTCCGGCTACAGATCGATCCTCCCCAACGCCACCTAAAACTACTAATCGAACGATCGATCCTACAATCTATCGCCGCAAAGTCCGGCAGGCATTTCGCGAAGCCGTTAATCATTGGGAAAGTGGCTATGACGAAGATCCCGTCGCTGAAGAACTTTTAGATATCGTCGCTGATGCCGAGAAATTCTTCGACAATGATGATGGAGAAAATGCGATTGCCGTGTTGGAAGGCATTATGCAAGGCTGTGTCGATGGCTGGGAAGAGGTCGATAATTATGGAGCCGATGGTGATGAAATTATTGAAAGTCTCGACTATGCTTGGACTCAAGCCATTCTGCTTATCGAACTGACAGATGAGCGACAAACTCAACTGCGATCGCAACTCCAAGCATGGCAAGCAGAATGGGGACAAGAATTACCGATGACGATGGTAGCCCTACAGCAGGGATGGAGCTATCCACCCTTGCTGCGGGTGCTAAATGGTGAAATTACCAAATTGGGCGCGTGGGAGGGAGAATCTCCCAACTTTGCCGACGATTTGGCAGCGATTCGGTTAGAGATTCTGGCACGACAGGAACGGGAGCAAGAGTATCTTTACCTAGCCCAAGCCGAAGGACAGACGGAAGCATATCTGACGATGTTGGCGCGATTGGGGCGGGTAGAAGAAGCGATGACTGCTGCTGGGGCTCAAATGACGACAGTAGAAGAAGCGTTTGCCCTAGCCAAAAACCTCCGCCAGCAGGGATCTGTGGAACAGGCATTAGAAATTGCCCAAACCGGATTGACTTTATTGGGACATCCGCTTTACGATCTGGCAATTTGGACGAGCGACTTAGCCGAAGCACAGAGCAAACCCCAAATCGCCCTCACCGCAAGAGTTGGTGCTTTTAAAGCCAAACCTTCCTTTTTGGACTACCAAAAGATCGAACAATTGGCGGGAGCGAGTTGGGTTGGGCTGCGTCCAGATCTGTTGGAAACCTTGTCCAATCATACTTCTTATGGCCTGTCAGCGGCGAAGGTGGATATCTTTTTGCATGAAGGTGCGATCGATTTGGCCATTAGAGCAGTCCAAAATCTTAGTTACTATGAAGCAACCTTGGTTCACCGCGTTATGGATGCCGCCATGTCCCAGCGTCCTGATTGGGTAATTGGAAATGCCCGTAACCGTGCGGAAGAGATTATGAATCGGGGTAAGGCTGATGCTTATCACCATGCGGTGGAGTGGTTGGGTAAGGTGAAGGCTGGTTATGAGGTGTCCGGACGGCAAGCGGAATGGTTAGTTTATTATCAGGAGTTGGCGCAAACTCATGGACGTAAGTACAAGCTGATGGGATTGTTGCAAAAACTTTAATAGCCAAAACCGAAATTGCTACTCCGATTAAAGTAGGAAGCTATGCTCGATTCAGTCAGAAATGTAGAGGGTTATCTATAATGCACTTAAAACGAATTAGAGTTCCGAATTCTAGAGTCTTAAAAGATGTCGATATCAGTTTTGAGACAGATCTAGTGCCGCAAATTTTTCCGCTTGGTAGTATCAATGGTGGTGGCAAAAGTACTCTCCTTCAACTTATTTTTACTCTTCTTCATTGCCCAGGAGAATACGAGCGACTTCCTTATTTGCAAAACATGCTCGATGGGTTTGAACTTGACGATAATTTAAGCTTTCGAGATTTAGCAAATATAGAACTTGCCATTGATGGTCAGATAATTGAACTAGAATTCTTTGTCTGTGATCGTCATTACATCATTAACAATACGAGTATAGTGAGCAGTGAAAAAAACTGTGGAGTTAGAGTCAGACATAAAAATTGCTAACTTAATCAACTTGCATAACTCTCTGGGTAATAATTGGGAATTTATTATTAAAATCAAGGAGCAAATAGAAAATTCAATAGTAGACCTCCTGCGAAAGTATCACGGAATCGTCTTTTCTAAGGATAAGCGAAGCTCGTAATTGTAAATTCCTGCAATTAAATTCAGCCTTAATCCAAA
>JAGVCD010000311.1 GCA_020059425.1 Chamaesiphon sp.
AAAGGACTCTGGTCTGTCAGCCCAATTTTTACTTAGCTTGGCACCAGCAGGGCAATATTTTCTTTCAGCAAGAGCGCTTTAGTGAAGCGCTCGATTGTTTCAAAGAATGTTTAACCATCAATCCTAACCATCATCCAGCTTGGTATCAGCAAGGTAATATCTTATTCAGACAAAACAATTTGGAGCTGTCTTTAGATAGTTATCAACAGGTGCTGACCTTGGCACCCCAAGATTACTGTGCCTGGAACAATCATGGCAACGTTTTAGGCTGCTTACAACGTTATCATGAAGCAATTGATAGTTACGATCGAGCCTTAGCTATCCATCCGGAGTTTCATCAAGGCTGGAATAATCGGGGCAAAGCCCTCTTTCATCTACAGCGCTATGCCGAAGCGGCGGCAGCTCATGCCCGCTGTGTGGCCATTAAGCCTCGGGAAGCGACGGCCTGGAATAATCGAGGGTTGGCCCTGCAACAGCTGAACCAATGGCAAGAGGCGATGGAATGTTATGTCCAAAGTGCTGAAATCAATCCCCATGATCACTTGGTGTGGATGAATCGTGGTATTGCCTTGGCACAATTAGAGCAACACCATGATGCTTTGGTATGTTTTGATAACTGCCTCGCTTTGAAGCCAACAGAAAGTCAGGCTTACTATCTGCGGGGGGTATCTCTCCAGCAGACCGCCCGGTGGCAAGAAGCATTAACAGCTTATGATCAGGCTTTGAGTTACAACCCTGATCACTACCAGTCTTGGATTCAGAAAGGTCTGGTGCAGTTGCAGGAGGGAGAGACCACCGCTGCATTGCATAGTTATCGCCGGGCTACCAAAATAGCTCCTCACAGTGCAGTGGCTTGGGTTAGTTTGGGTTCTTTGTTCGATCAACTAAATCGTTATCCACAGGCACTAGCTTGCTTTCAACGCAGTCTCAGTTTGGGAAGCGGAGACAGCCAAGTTTGGTATCAGCAATCTGGGGTACTAGAAAAGTTGCACCGGCATACTGAAGCAATCAACAGCATTGAAAAGGCATTAGAAATTCAACCCAGCTTTTTCCCAGCTTGGCTACGTCATGGTAATTTGTTATTTCAAACCCAGGATTTTGAAGCGGCGATCCATAGCTACGAAGAAGCTCTCAAAATCAAGGCTGATTTGGCTCCAGCTTGGAATAATCGGGGCAATTGCCTGTTGGAATTAAACAAGCTCGACGATGCTCTATTTTGTTATGAGCAGGCGATCGAACTAGATCCAGAGGAAAAAGAAGCTTGGTTCAATCGAGGGCGAGTATTGAGTCAGCTAGGCCGAATTCCGGAGGCATTGGCTTGTTATGAGCAGGCTCGTCATGGAACCAAAAAAGCCTGGTAGATTCTTTGATGCTAGACTGGGGAATCATTTCTTTGCCAGACGATCTGCATGGTACGCCGTCTCCCCGCTTCTCCCAAAAATCGTTCCCTGTGGCCTCAGTTACTACGAAGCCGTAAACGTCATCATGCCCGGAAGATTAAAGTCCAACGTCATCAGCATCGCCAACAACTGTGGACGGAGAAAACCGCACTGCCCACCCCCTTTTATGTACATTTGGTAAGATTATTGATTGGATTATTGGGAGCCAGCGTCATTAGCGGTACGGTACTATCGCTGCTACCAACATCATCACTTCTTGTCCAGAAATCCCCGGCTCCCATTGCCCAAAATCTAGCCAAACCCGTGGTTGTTCAGAAGGGCAATGCCGAGTTACAACAAAAGCTGCAGCAGCTAGCAGCAGAGTATCCGCAGCTGAAGTTACATTTATCAGTGCGAAATTTGAAGAATAAAGAAGCGGTAGACTTGCGGGGAAATAGTATCATCCCCACCGCAGCTACCATTAAAATCCCTATTCTGATTGCTATTTTTCAGCAGCTCGATCGCCAACAGTTACGACTAAATGAAAAATTGGTCTTAGAAAAATCGATGATCGCCGCTGGGAATGGCGATATGGCTAAACAACCCATGGGTAGTAAGTTTACGATACTGGACAGTGCTACCAAAATGATTGTGAACAACGATAATACTGCCACCAATTTATTGATCAAACGTCTAGGTGGCCAAGATAAATTAAATACCCAGTTTCGTAGTTGGGGGCTGACCAATACCAAAATCCAAAATCCCCTACCCGACTTTGCCGGAACGAATGTTTCTAGTCCCCGTGAACTAGCTGAGCTTTTGCAGCGTATCGACCAGGGATCCATATTGGCCGCCACCTCCCAAAGACAGGTGTTAGCAATATTGGGTCAAACCAAGACCAACCGTAATATCATGTTGTCCGAGGGCTTAGAGCCTAAAACTAAAATCGCTCATAAAACTGGTGATATTGCTAGCCTGGTGGCGGACGTGGGCTTGATTGAATTGCCGAATTCTCAAAAATATGTGGTGGCCGCGATGGTGATCAGACCTAGTGGGGATGACCAAGCGATCGAACTTATCCAAAAATCTTCTAAGATGATCTATGAGCAGTATGCTCAACCGATAAAGGCCGCTACCGTTAAAGATTCACCGCCACCCCAGACTACTCCCGCACCTTAGCAGAGCTAGATTTAGAAGGTGAACGGCTAATCAAATTATCACCGAGAATATGTCTAAAGAATTTGCGATCGGCTCTAATGTAAAAATCATCACCCTGCC
>JAGVCD010000195.1 GCA_020059425.1 Chamaesiphon sp.
AGCGGTCAGGCCGTTGCCTGGAAAGATGATGAGGTGGAGGGCGGAGATGCCGACGATGACTCCGGCAACGAGTTCGCCGAGGACGGGGGGCAGGTCGAAACGTTTGGCGACTTCGGCTCCGAGTTTGCTGGCTAGGTAGATGACGACGAGGCTGAGAAGAACGCTGTTGAGGACGATCGGGGCGTTGGCGGCGGTAGCGGCTAGAAATGGCGGGAAAAGCGTGGTGGTCAGATACATAAGTACAATTTAAGAAAGACTCGAAATTTGAGGATGAGAGGATAACTCGATCACAAAATATTTTGCCCGGTGGACAACTTATAATCTCTAGGAATTAGCGGCATTTTTGTGAAGATTTTCCCATTGCTGAATACGATATTTTTCATCTTCTTCAATTCTATTTATAACCAGGTTTATAGCCACTAAACTATTTTTCATTTTTTTTATTTTGTCAATTTTGCCGGAAAAGAGAAAGATTTTGATTGTAAAAGCGATGCCACTTATAAATCCACCCATTGTAGTTAGGAGAAGTGTGAAAGTTACAGGTTTGAGATTTTCCGGGATTATAGATGAATTAATTCCTTCACCAATACCTGTTAGAAAACCCATAACTGAAGATAAATTTGTTAAAGCATAGATGCAGAAAAGAGTTATACATATTAATGTAAAAGTGAAATACCAAGAAAAATCTGTAATGAATTCTTTTCGTAAACTCAAGTACTCTAGTTTATTTTCTAGCAAACTTCTCGCTATTTTTAGAGACTGCTCTGGATTTTTCATGTGATGTACGTGAGCGTAAATCTCCGAGAATTGATATATACACTCATACCTTCTTTATTCATTGGTACTGTTCCAGTAGTCTCAAATTAGCCATCATCAATATAGTGCGTTTGTATTTATAATAATATTAAAAAGTTGTCAACTAGAATTGTTAAGTTCAGACTCTGTAAAACTGGCGATCGATCCAGAATTATTCACTGACTATCGAAGCAATCTAAAAACATCATCAACAGTAATTGTTAGATCCAGCTGCGATAAAACCGGCAATCGATCGATCCCCACCAGTTCGATCGGACTTTGGCCAGCTGGAAAAGCCAAAATAGCCCGCTCCTCTGGATAAACCAACCAACCTAAGCTAGTGCCATATTTGAGGCCATGCAAAATATTCCGAATCACCTTCGAATCCCGTTGATCCGGAGACAGAATTTCGATAATCCAGTCCGGACTCATCTGAAAAGAATTACCAATATCTCCCGAAGGCTCAAAGGGAATCCGATCCCAGCTAAATACCGCCACATCCGGGACGATTGATCTCTCTCCAAAAGTACAACGCAGTTCTGGCAGTGCCATCGCAATCTTGGGAGCCTCAGCCACATCATTAATCAAATTACAAATTTTGAGCTGCAGGCGAGAATGTTTTCCTTGAGGCATGGGCTTTTGTTCAATTAATCCGGCGACAAATTCGCTAGCTGGCTTGGTCTCTGGCAGTGCCAAAAATTCTTCTAGAGTCAAGACTTGAGGTTGAAAAGTAGTTGTCATTATCGCACCAGAAATTTAGGGTACCGGGTTGATTCTTTAATGTATTTTAATCGATCGATATCAAAACCCCTCACCTGACAACAGGCAAGGGGAAAAGAATTTTTGTGAATTAACTAACTCGATTTTCTGATATCCGGAGCCACTAACGCCACCGGAGCCGAGACCCGATGTGCGATCGTTGGCACCGACTGACGCAGATGAGCAGTCAGCTGCACCGTCGTCGAATCATAAACCTGCGTCAACAGCTTCGGATAACAGCCCACCGCCACAATTGGGATCAACAGACAGACAATGATAAACACTTCACGCGGTTCGGCATCGATCAGCGCCTCATGGGCGACTAACTCTTTGTTTTCATCACCAAAGAAGATTTCGCGCAACATCGACAGCAAATAGATCGGTGTCAGAATCACACCCACCGCCATCAATAGAATCATCACCACCTTGAACTCGTTGTTATAGGCATCGCTGGTGGCAAAGCCCACGAATACCATCAACTCCGCTACAAAGCCGCTCATCCCTGGCAAAGCCAAAGAAGCCATCGAACAAGCTGTGAACATCGCAAAAATCTTCTTCATCCGCTGACCCACGCCTCCCATCTCATCCAACATCAGAGTATGAGTTCGATCGTACGTAGCCCCCACCAAGAAAAAGAGACTAGCCCCAATTAAACCGTGGGAAACCATTTGCATCACGGCTCCGCTCATCCCCAAATCGGTAAAAGAGGCAAAACCAATCAGCACAAATCCCATGTGAGAAATCGAAGAATAAGCAATCTTTCGTTTCAGGTTGCGTTGGGCAAAAGAAGTGAGCGCTGCATACACAATATTCACCACCCCCAATACAATCAACGCCGGGGCAAAGAAAGCATGAGCATCTGACAACATGCCAGCATTCATCCGAATCAGGGCATAGCCGCCCATTTTGAGCAGAATGCCTGCCAGCAACATATGTACCGGAGCTGTAGCCTCACCGTGAGCATCGGGCAACCAAGTATGCAGCGGAATAATCGGCAGCTTGACCCCGTAGGCAATCAGCAAACCAGCATACATAAAGAGCTGAAAATTCAACGGATAGTCTTTGTGGGCTAGGGCGGTCATGTCAAAGGTGGTGGTACTACCATAGAAGCCCATTGCTAACGCGGCTACCAGAATGAACAGTGAGCCACCGGCTGTGTACAGAATAAACTTAGTGGAAGCGTACAGCCGTTTTTTGCCACCCCAGATGGCCAGGAATAAATAGACTGGAATTAGTTCTAATTCCCAGACTAGGAAGAACAGGATCATGTCCTGCACAGCAAAAACGGCGATCTGGCCGCCGAACATGACCAGCATCAAAAAGTAAAACAGCCGGGGTTTGAAAGTCACTGGCCAAGCGGCTAGAGTGGCTAAGCTGGTAATAAAACCAGTCAGTAACACTAAGGGCATGGAGAGACCATCGACGGCCACCGACCATTTCAAATCTAACTGGGGCACCCAGGTGTAACTCTCCGCTAGCTGCAGCCCGGAGATGCTGGTGTCGTAAAAATTAGCAAAAACGTAAACAATTAACGCAAAGTCTAGCAGAGCGACAATTAGAGCATACCAGCGCACT
>JAGVCD010000144.1 GCA_020059425.1 Chamaesiphon sp.
ACGGCCTGTACCCAGACTGCTCCCGAAAAAAAGCCCAGCCCTAAACCCAGCAGTGACAAACCCCAAGTGGTGGCTACCACCAGTATTATTTGTGACTTGACTAAAACAATCGCGGCGAGTTCGATCGACCTTAAATGCTTAATTCCTGCCGATAAAGATCCCCACCTGTATCAGCTCAGCGCTGACGATCAACAAGCCATTCAAGATGCTCAGATTATTTTGTATAGCGGTCATGGGTTAGAAGAAGCTAAGCTGCTGGAGGCTATCCAAGCTACTCCTGGCAAGAAGATCGCTGTGGCCGAAGAAGCAGTCACCAACCCACTGAAAAAAGAAAAAGTGATTAACCCGCACGTTTGGCATAACGCCTTGTACGGCATTAAAATGGCCGAAATAATTAAAACCAATTTGGAAAAAGCTGCTCCCAAAAATGCGGCCATGTATGACAAAAACTTCCAAGCTTTTGATAAAAACCTGACTAGTTTGCACGACTGGCTGAAAACTCAAATTTCGACGATCAGTGGTAAATCGCGGCAATTGGTGACTAGCCATAATGCCTTGGCTTATTATGCTGTCCCGTACAATATTCCGGTGGAAGGCTCCGTATATGGTGCTAGCACTGCCGATAAATCTACTCCGGAACGCATTAAAAAAGTAGTCGATCGGATGAAACAGACTAAAGTGACCACAGTATTTACCGAGACGATGGTAGATGCTAAATCGATCGAAGAAGTGGCCAAAGAAACTAAGACAAAAATAGCCAAAGGTCAGCTGTATACCGATGGGCTAGGGGCGACGGGCAGCGGGGCAGAAACCTATGCCCAAATGATGGAGTACAACACCAAAACTATTGTGCAAAATCTAGGTGGCAATTTCACGGCTTTCAAACCAGTTAAGGGCAAGAATAAAAGATAAAAACTAATCTTTGCTGAGCAATTGGCTGCGTACTACCATCAAGGCAAATCCTCAGAGATTTAATCCTGGCCAGTGGTCAGGATTTTCCGCGTCTGGACTATCAGCGGCCAGTCCGGTACCCCAAATCTGATCCACTCGACTGGCTTCTACTAGAATGCGATAGTCTGTAGTATTCGTTGGATTTGATTGGCTAGTATTCATGCCTAGAATATCGATCGTTGCAGAATGTATCAATTCTCCCAGTGCCCCTCTTTATCATCAGAAAAAGGGTAATATAAAGAAAATGTTAAATTTTCAAGTGAGAGATTTGATTCAGAACATCATTATCGATCCATCTGTATTGCGTCTACTCTGGAAAGTGGTTTCGGAAGTTAACTACCAAGAGCTGCTATCTTTACCCGATCGGGAGCTATCCCAGGTGCTGATGCAAAAAGTCAGTAACCAAGTAGCGCTTGATCCAGAAGAAGCCAAAAAACTAGATGCTTACGTAAGTTCTAAGCTGTTACTAATTAGAGATATTGCCGATGCGGCCTAGGCAGTACTTGAACTAAATTCTATGAACTTTCTCGAAGCCTTTTTGCCGGACTATTTAATGGCTCAGGACTTGTGGAAGTTATTGGGTATCAACGTTCATGTGCAAAACCCCGAAAGGATTCCTGAGCGTGGTTCACTGTTAATTGTGAGTAATCATCGTAGTTTTCTTGATCCGCTACTGCTGACTAGCTTTTTAGGAACACCGATTAATTTTGTCTGTCATCGCTACATGGGCAATGTCCCTATTCTTAAAGAACTATTGCAAACCTGCGGTGCTTTTCCGCTAACTAATCAGAGCTGGCATCAGCAGCTGTTGCAGGATGCTAAAAATTTACTCCATCAGGGCAAGACCGTCGGCATATTCCCAGAAGGTGCCGCGCCCATGCTCAATAACAATATTCCCCATCATCTCAGCCCTTTTTACCGAGGATTTGCCCATTTAGCGTTACAAGCTGATGTTCCCCATCTCCAGATTCTGCCGGTGGGGATTGCGGCTGGCACTGAGATGCGCTGGCCAGCAGTGCCCCTCAGTTTGCTCCACCAGATTGATCCTTTAGAGCCATTATTTCAGCAAGAGGGTTGGCATCCAGCAGTTTTTTACCAAGATGTATCTATTAGAATCGGTCAGCCTTTCAGCATCGATTCTTATCAAAACCGTTATCATGGCAAGCAAGCTAGTGCCGTCGTACGGGAATTAACCCAAATGATGACGGCTGAAGTTACTTATCTTTTAGGTCAGCCTTAAAATCATGGCTCTCCGGTTTCTCACTCCCCGAACACCTCAAGATCATTTGCCTTTACTTATCTACTTTCCAGGTATGGACGGCACTGGTCAACTGTTTGTCAGACAACAAGAGCAATTGGTGCAACGCTTTGATGTGCGTTGTTTGTCTATTCCTGGGGATGATTTGTCGGAGTGGGATGAATTAGTTGATCGCACACTCCAGCTAATTAGCCAAGAATTATTAACCGACCCCGATCGAGAGATTCATTTATGTGGCGAGTCTTTTGGGGCTTGTTTGGCCATGCTGATTGCGGCTCGGTTGCCGCAGGTACAACAATTAACTTTAATCAATCCGGCTTCCTCTTTTGCGCGGCTACCGTGGCTCGCGGCTAGTAGTTTGGTTGCCAACGTTTTGCCCGAGCCACTCTACCAGCTATCTGCTCGACTACTAGTCAGCTTTTTAATTGAAGTTGATTTGGTCTCGGCAGCTGATCAAAAAAATTTAATTGCCGCGATGCTGTCGATCGCTTCCCCGACTGCGGCTTGGCGACTAGGCTTGTTACGCCAATTCAATGTTCATATGGTGGTTCCCCACTTGGTGGAAATTCCCACTTTACTAATTGCTGGCGAACGCGATCGATTGCTACCATCCAAACTAGAAGTACAAATTTTGCGGCGACAACTGCCCCAAGCTAAAACAATTTTTTTACCCACTAGTGGACATGCTTGTTTATTAGAGATAGAAACTAATTTGGCGCACATTCTCTGATCAAATCCAATTTTTAGCCTGTAATACTAGAAAATAATCCAGGCTATGCAGATGTGGTCTGATTTTGATGAAGAAAAATTATGGTCAAGACATTACCCCTATTAAGATAACCAAATGTACTAGTACAAATCAGTGTTGAATTAAGCTAGAGCAATGATGGTAATCTAGCATTCAACTATTGGGTTTGGAGGACATTCAGGAAGTGTTTAGCGCCATTTTTGAACAATTCGCTGAGGCAAGTTCTGTAACAGTAATGGTAAGAGCCATTA
>JAGVCD010000116.1 GCA_020059425.1 Chamaesiphon sp.
TACATGAAGTACGACTGGTAACGTCACCAACGCTTGATCCCACAGTTATTTTTGGCTATCAAACTCACTTTGCCACGATCGATAACCTCGAAGATTTAGTGGGTGGTCACATTTTTGTGGGTACGTTACTAATTCTGGGCGGGGTTTGGCACATTGTGCGCGAACCTTTGCCTTGGGCAAAAAAAGCCTTGATCTTCTCCGGTGAAGCGATTCTTTCTTACTCCTTGGGTGGCATCGCTCTAGCAGCGTTTGTGGCTTCTTACTTCTGCGCAGTCAATACCTTAGCCTATCCAATAGAGTTCTACGGTCCAATTTTAGATGTCAAGTTGGGGATTTCTCCTTACTATGCTGACACCGTGAAACTGGCGATCGGACATACGCCCCGTTGTTGGTTGGCTAACGCTCATTTCTTCTTAGGATTCTTCTTTTTACAAGGCCATTTGTGGCATGCTTTACGTGCCATGGGCTTTGACTTTAAGCGCATTGAAAATGCCATCAATTCGATCGCTGAACCAATGCCTGCACCAGCAGCTCCGGCTAAAGTAGCTGCCGCTGAAAAATCAGCCTAGAAAGCATAAATAACGACGGGCAGACCCTAGTTTGCCCCGTACTTTACTTAGGGGATTTGAGGATTTTACAATGACTATTTCTTTAAATAGATCGATCGCTGACGGTGATTCGCGCCGGTTATGGTTAGTCGGCAATGCCCAGCTCATCAATTTTTCGGGTCAGTTACTGGGTGCCCACTTAGCTCATGCTGCTCTCATTGTGTTTTGGGCGGGTATTACTACAGTGAGCGAAGTTCTACGCTATCAACCAGATATTCCCTTTGCTGAGCAAGGTTTTTTGCTATTGCCACATCTAGCGACCTTGGGTTGGGGCGTGGGTAGTGATGGCCAGATTGTCGAAACTGAAACTTACTTTGCGATCGGCATGATTCATTTAGTGGCTTCAACGGTGTTGGCTGCTGGTGGTCTATATCATGTCGTCCGCGCTCCGGCTAATTTAGCGACTGGTAGTTCCCAAGTATCCCGTTTTCACTACGAATGGACTGATGCTAAACAGCTTGGTCTCATTATGGGACATCACCTGATTTTGTTGGGGATGGGTGCCTGGTTATTGGTACTCAAAGCCACTGATTTTGGCGGCATTTATGATCCGGCTTTGCACCAAGTGCGGCTAATCACCAATCCCACTCTCGATCCTACTATTATTTTTGGTTATGTCGTGGGTTTAAACCATGGCGTTTGGAATCCCCAGGGCATGGCCAGTGTCAATAACCTCGAAGATGTGATTGGTGGCCATATTTGGATAGCTGGCATCTTGATTTTGGGTGGCATTTGGCACATTTTGGTGCCGCCCTTTACGATCGTCCGCCGCTGGCTACGCATTGAAGCTGATGCAGTGCTGTCATACAGCTTAGCTGGCTTAGCCTTGATGGCCTGGACTTCTAGCGCTTTCGTGGGCTTTAATACGACGGTTTTTCCCATTGAATTCTATGGTGCCGATCGCAGCAGTCTGGCCGCAACACAGTTTTTTTTAGGTGTAGTGGCTTTAGTTGGGCACCTCTGGCACAGCTATCGTGCCCGCACTAATTAACAAATTCATTTACTGGAGATATAGCATGTCTAAAATTGGTCTCTTTTATGGTACTCAAACAGGCAAGACCGAAACGATTGCCGAAATGATTCAAGAAGAACTGGGTAATGGTGTTGTAGTTCTACATGACATGTCCCAGGTCGAAGTTGACGATTTCGCTGGCTATGATAATCTAATTATTGGTGCCCCTACTTGGAATGTTGGCGAGCTTTCCAGTGATTGGGATGCGTTCTTCCCAGATTTAGATAGCATTGACTTTAATGGCAAAAAAGTAGCTTATTTTGGGGTTGGTGACCAAATTGGTTATTCCGATAACTTCTTAGATGCGATCGGCATTCTAGAAGAAAAAATTAGTACATTAGGCGGTAAAACAGTCTGTTCTTGGCCAGTAGATGGCTACGATTTTAGTGAATCACGCGGGGTACGTGATGGTAAATTCATTGGTTTAGCACTAGATGAAGATAACCAAGGAGATTTAACAGAATCACGCATCAAAACCTGGGTTGGTCAAGTCAAGCAAGCCTTCGGGATCTAATAAATTAATATCCATCATGAGATTTAGGGGCACATGCTCCTAAATCTACAGCATTTAGCAATAGCTTAATAGCTATTATTTTTCCTATGAAACACGACTATCAATTTTTGTGGGTGAATGTTAGCCCAGCTTTAAAGATATTTCACCGCAATCTGTTCAATTATTTGGCAAAAGATTTTAAAGTTGGCATTTGGGAATATCACCAAACCGTTGATGAATCTAGCACGGTGTCTAAAGCTCAAGACCTTTTGCATGAACATATCAATAATAGTGAGCAACCAGTTCACCTGATTGCTCATGGCATGAGTGGCACTTTAGCTTTGCGCTATGCTCGTTCCCATCCAGATAATGTTGCTTCTTTAAGTCTTTTAAGTGTCCCAGTACAACCAGCGATCGATTGGCAATCTTATTACTACTATCACCTCCGCTCTCTACCTTACGAACGCGACTGTATTTTGAGACTAATGGCCAGTAGTCTTTTTCCAGAGGCTTGTCCTGGTTGCATTCAGCACATTGCCGATCGACTAGATAGGGATTTGCTAGAAGCACCTTCTGATCACTCCCTATGGAAATTTGATCTATTACCCGAGGGTGGAGTCGAAATGCCTCTATTACTAGCAGGAGCAGAAGATGATGTCATTGCGAAAGGAGTACTTTTTAGCAACTGGATTGGACATCTTAAGCTAGAAGATGAAATCTGGCACCACAAAACAGGTGGACACTTTTTCCACCATTGGCAGACAGCAGCTGTTGGTCATCAAATTCAAGAATTTTGGCAACAAACTCTCTCTCCACAGCGCTCCTTGGTGGCAGCCCTATCATGATTTTATTCTGCGCTCTTATTGCTTGGGGTTTGACCGTAAGTGGTTTCTTAACAATTTGCTACAACTGGCGAGCTGGAATTAAGCATCTTTATCAGCTGCACCGGGTACCTTGTAGTAAATGTCAATATTTCACCAATAGCTGCTATCTCAAATGTACAGTTAATCCTCATCTGGCTTGCACAGAAGAAGCTATTGGTTGTCGAGACTTTGCCCCAATCAATTGTTCTGTGAAATCTTCTACTTTTAAGTCCCCAAAATCTCCTCAATTCAAATACCATTTAGGTGATTGTCATGAAAACTAATAATCAACGCCGTCAATATATTTCGACACATCAAATCAATCGAGTAGCTATGGTTATTACAGAACAGTGGGAAGAAGTTATGTCAATAGTTCAAAAAAGAGCTGACAGCCAAAAAGAAGAGCGGTATACTCTAATACTTCAGGCAAGACAGCATTCTGATTTAAGACGGCGGGTAGCATAGACACACAAAGATAGAGATGATCAACCAAAGACTAATTCAAGCCCGATGATGCAGAACAAGCAATTCATAGCCAGTCAATCTGTAATTATCATACATATCCGGACTAAATCAACAAATCTTTGTATTGAGAAACTCTTGCAGTAAGTGCTAAAATCAAAGATAAAGTACAACCAGTTAGTTTTACATGCTTACAATTATTGAAGGGTCTTTCATCGGTGGACAGTTGTCACGCAGAGGACAGCTCAAACAATTACAGATTAAAATATCTGGTAACTCTGCGGAAGGTCAAGCCGATCGAGTTCAAGAAATTAAGGTACCAAAAACGCTCCGACCAATGATAGGGCAACTATTGACATTAAGTAATTATCTAAAACTACAGGTTCAAGCTGGTCATCATCATCTCAAAGTTGTCAGTATCTTAAACGAACCAGGCAACTATCA
>JAGVCD010000291.1 GCA_020059425.1 Chamaesiphon sp.
ATCTAGTGAAAAACTTTAAAATATAACAAGCAATAATATTAAGGCTTTATTTTTATGACAGAGCAAAGAACTGCCCAAGAATTATTTCAGGCTGCTTACGAAAATCGTTACACCTGGGATAAAAGCTTTCCTGGCTACAGTGCTGATGTCCAGCTCACTCAGAACGGTGAGGTATTTAATGGTCAAGCTCAGGTTAATGCCGATTACAGTACGGCCATTACTGGTATTGATAATAAAGAAGCCAGTGATGCGGTAAAAGGCCAGCTATGGGAAATTGCGGTACATCGGGTGCGACGTACTTTTGAAGAAACGCATGGCAAGAATACCTTTGAGTATGGCGATACTGACGAAACCGGCGCTGTGGAAATCCTGATTGGTGGTAAAGCTAGTGGCGATAAGTACAAGCTGCGTAATAACGAAGTTTGTATGGTTCATCGTAAAATTCACGGCACGATCGTTACCATTCATACTTCTAGCAGCCATGATACTGGCGCGGGTTATCTGTCGCACCAATATGGTTCGGTCTATTCGGATCCGGCTACGGGTGAAGCTAAAGGTGGTAAAACTCTATTTACCGATCTTTATACCCAGGTGGGCGATTACTTTATCTTGAATGAGCGCACTATGGCTGATGCCGAAACTGGTGATGCGGTGAAGATTCAGTTCACGAATATTCAGATGCTGGCGGTGAAAGAAGCAGCGGCAGTCGCTGTTTAACAATTTAAGAATTAGCTTCAGACCAGCCAGGGTTGTAAAATTTCTGGTTGGTTATTTTTATTGACCTAACTTTGTTGTTGCCACCAAGAGCGGATCGATTCTCCTAACGGAGAGGCTCCACCAACGATTTACTGAGAGTTAGAGACGAACGCTGGAAATCATTGCAAGGCTCTGTCACCCGCTACGACTATCCCTGTTGCAGATAGTTTCCATCGCAAGCGTAAATGGGTTTTGCATAGAAAGAAGCTGGGATTTCCGGTCAGACTGATGTTGAGCTAATTTTTAGCCATTACTGGAAACCAGGCAGTGGCGAGGGAATTGTTATATTACGAGGAGGTGTTTAATCTAAAAATTATTATGACTCTCCCAGCTGTTCAATCGCCTAATGCGATTCAATTATGGCAATGGATTACCAATCCAGTTAAGTATTTGCACAATTGCGATCGACAGCATGGTGAAATTTTTACGGTTCATATGTCCAAGATGTTCAATAACATTGTTTTTATTAGCAATCCCGCTGCTATTCAACAGCTATTGACCAATGATACCAAGCAATTTACGGCACCAGGAGCAGTAAATCAAATCCTGAAGCCTTTCCTGGGAGCTAGCGGGGTTATTATGCTAGATGGCCAAGAGCACCGCCAGCGTCGCCAATTGGTAATGCCAGCTTTTCATGGCGACAAAATTCGGGTTTACACTGATTTGATTCAACAAATTACCCGTGAAGTGATCAAGCAATGGCCAGTAGGTGCCACGATCAATGCCAGAGAACAAATGCAATCAGTTTCGCTGTCGGTGATTATGCAAACAGTTTTTGGACTGTACCAAGGCGAAAAGTTCGATCGCATTCGGGAGAAATTAATTAAAGTCATTTCGGTAGCCGACTCGCCCCTGAAATCCAGCTTCTTGTTTGTACCTAAACTACAACAAGATTGGGGGACTTGGAGTCCCTGGGGCAGATTCAAACGAAATATCGCCGAACTTGACCAACTAATTTATCAAGAAATTGCCGATCGCCGTCGGGACTACCAGCCAGGGCGTACTGATATTTTAAACCTGTTAATTGGGGCGCAAGATGCTGATGGTCAGGGGATGGATGATCAAGAGCTGCGCGATGAGTTAATGACTTTGCTGTTTGCCGGACATGAAACCACTGCTACCGCTTTGTCCTGGGGTATTTACTGGGCTACTTATTTACCAGAAGTCCGCGCCAAGTTGTTGGCGGAAATAGCTACCTTGGGTGCCGATCGAGATGGAATGGCTATTAGTAAACTGCCCTACCTGGGAGCGTTTTGTGCAGAAGTCCTGCGCATTCATCCAGTCGCAATGCTGACATTTGCGCGGATGGCTCAAAAACCAGTCTCGCTCCAAGGGCATGATTTAGCAGCGGGTACGGTCGTGATGGGTTGTATATATTTGACCCATCATCGCCCTGACCTTTATCCGGAGCCAGATCTATTCAAACCCGAACGGTTTTTAGAGCGCCAATTTTCGCCTTACGAATATTTTCCTTTTGGTGGTGGTGTGCGGCGGTGTATTGGTCTGGCTTTGGCACAACTAGAGCTTAAACTAGCTTTAGTCGAGGTGCTGACTAGCTGTGAATTACAACTTACCGATCAGTTGCCGATCGATCCAGCTCGCCGAGGGGTAACATTGGCACCCAAAACTGGAGTTAATATCAAAGTAATCAAGAAACTTTAATATTATAGAATATGCAAGAGTATCTCAAATCTAGTGAAATTATTGACTGGCAACATCCGGCAGTTCTAGCACTGGCTCAAAAACTGGCATTAGAACAACAAATATCTAAAACATTGTCGCAGCCTCTTTGCAACACAACAAGAATCACCAAAACTTGCTTTGAGTGGGTGCGTGATGAAATCTATCATAGTTATGATTATCAAATAAATCCATTGACTTGTCGTGCTTCCGATGTTCTTCAGTACAAAACAGGATATTGTTATGCCAAAAGTCATTTGTTAGCCGCCTTACTACGAGCCAATGGCATCCCAGCTGGGTTTTGCTATCAACGACTGAGCCTTAATAATAATAGTGCGCCTTATTCTTTGCATGGTTTAAATGCAGTTTACTTGCCAGAAGTTGGTTGGTATCGCATTGATGCCAGGGGCAATCGAGCAGGTGTTGATGCCCAGTTCACTCCACCGCAAGAAAAATTGGCTTTCACTATTCAAGTTCCAGAAGAGACCGATTGTCAAACTGTTTTTTCAGAGCCGTTGCCAGCTGTGATAGAAGCATTGCAATCTCACCATACCTGGGATCAGATGCTACTAAATCTGCCAGATATTTCTCTGGAGTCAGCAAAAACTTCTGAATGAGCGCCAGGAAATTATTCTATTCAATATGCAGTGCGAGCATTTAATCGAACATCGAACAATATTGTTATTTCTTCTGGTAATAAGTGAAATATTTGAATCTAAAAATCATGAGAAAAGTTTTAATATTGATCAGCGGATCGATATTTCTGTTGCAAACATCTCTAGCAATGGCCATGCCTTTATCCTCAACAAAAGCTAAAAGCTTTACGCAGTGGTGCCAGCAGAAAAATGCGGTGTCGGCGGCCACCAGCAGAACGATCAATCTACTCTTGCAAAAAGCCGGAACCAAGAATTGCCCAGGAGCTGATTCTAAACTGAGGAGTTTGACTGAACTCGACCTCTATCGCAATAAAATCACTGATATCCAGCCCTTGGCTGCTTTGAATAACCTGACCAACCTCGAACTCGGAGATAATCAAATTAAAGATTTAAAACCGTTAGCCAGCCTGAGTAAATTGTCTTTTCTCGGACTGGGCAGCAATAAAATCAGCGATGTGAAACCATTGGCTAGCTTGCATAATTTGACTGGCCTCTATCTTGGTGATAACCAAATTAAAGATTTAAAACCGTTGGCTCGGTTGACAAGGTTAACTGAACTTAATCTCGATCGCAATCAGATCCGGGACATTAAGCCCTTAGCAAGTTTGAGTAAGCTGACTAGTCTCCGACTGTACAGTAACCAGATTAGTGAAAGAGTTTGCCCCGTCCAGCCGAACTCGATTTGCAAATTTTGAGTTCGAGCAATTCCAGCTATCACCACAGATATTCCTCAGCTAAGTAAGTAAATGATTTTGGCCACAACTTCTAAAGTTTCCGCAGCCTACCTTCATATTCCCTTCTGTCGGCGACGCTGTTACTACTGCGACTTTCCAGTATATGTAGTAGGCGACAAGCGGAGCGGTGAGAACTCCCAAATGGTGCAAACCTATGTCGAAGTGATCTGCCAAGAAATCATCGCCAGCCTTAACTACGGCCAGCCACTAGACACTATCTTTTTCGGCGGTGGTACACCATCGCTACTCACCCCGACCCAACTAGCCCAAATCCTTCAGACACTAGAACAGTCGATCGGCATCTCCTC
>JAGVCD010000078.1 GCA_020059425.1 Chamaesiphon sp.
AAGCCAAGAATTAAATCTCTTAGTTCTCTAATTTCAGTTTCTGTTGCTGGGGTCATAATAGGCGATCGCCACAAGTTATCTATATTTTAACAGAGCGATCGATACAACTCCGGTAGCGGAGATTGACTACAACTGGATAATTTGTACTAATTAGTCAGAGCAGATCGCCAAGCAGCCCTGACTAATTTAATTTCGTCGTAGTGATATTCTTCACTCAGATGTTCATAGATCGCTTTAAGCGTACTATCCCCCACCAGCTCGATCGCACTTTTAATCATCACCTGATGTGCCGGAGGCACCAATCGATCGATATCTGTTAACTGACCAGCTTCCAACAAAATTTCTAAATGATGCATAATCGTGACTAACTTGAGCTGCCTTTGCTGGGCAATATCAGCAGGCATTAATCCCTGCTGATAGAGATTGCGGGTTTCTAAATGACTCAAGCCCGGTTCTTCCGTCACGATGGGTTGCACCACATTCCGCTCCGATCGCAATGCAATCCCCTGCTCTTCACAAAAAGCCCGAATTTCTGCCACAAACTTTTCGCCATACTGCGCCAACTTACGACTACCCACCCCGGAAATCTCGGCAAACTCCGCCAGGGTTTGGGGTTGCTGGTTAGCCATTAGCTTCAAACTGGAGTCGGCAAACACAATATAGGGAGCCACCGACTGCTCATCAGCGACCCGTTTACGAAAAACTCGCAGTCGATCGAACAACAATTCGGCCATGGCTCGGCCAGCAGAGGTCACTTCAGTCAAAACTTGAGGTTTGTTGGGCAATGAAATCATGACTTGCCTGTCACCACGCAGCACTTCTTTACTTAAATCATTCAAACCCAAAACCGCATAACCATCAGTAGTTTCAGCCAATAATCCTTGGTGCAATAGCGACCGACCTAAGGTCTTCCATTCATCGGCAGTATGGTCACGACCAATCCCATAAGTAGAAAGTTGCTCATGTTGATTTTGCAAAATGCGTTTGTCTTTAGAGCCACGTAGGATATCGATCGTGTACTTCATTCCAAACTTACCCTTGCAGCGATAGACACAAGATAGAAATTTTTGGGCTTCGATCGTCCAATCCACCTCCGCTTTGGGACGCAAGCAATTATCACAATTGCCACAATTCCCCGGAAAATCTTCGCCAAAATAACGTAGCTGAATCCGCCGCCGACAGTCGGTACCTTCAGCGTAGGCAATGATTTGATTAAGCTGCTGCTTGGCAACCTGTTGTTCTTCAGCCAAAGGATCACCAGTTTCCGGATCGACTTTTTGGGCAATTAAAAACTCAATGGTTTTAATATCGCCATAGCCAAAAAAGAAAATACAGTCCGCTGGTTCACCATCCCGACCAGCCCGCCCCGATTCTTGGTAGTAACCCTCCAGATTGCGGGGCAAATCATAGTGAACTACAAACCGCACATCCAGTTTGTTGATGCCCATCCCAAAGGCCACTGTCGCTACCATGACCTGCACATCGTCACGAATAAAGCGGCGTTGATTGGTTTCTCGGTCTTGGTTTTTCATGCCAGCATGATAAGGCAACGCCTTGATGCCATCTCGCTGTAATTGCGCGGTCACTTCATCCACTTTTTTGCGGCTCAGGCAATAGACAATGCCCGATCCTTTGGACTGTTGAACTACTTGCAATAGCTCTTTGTAAGTGCTTTTGCCCTTCGGACGAATTTCGTAGTAAAGATTTTGACGGTTAAAACTGGATAGATGAACGTTGGGCTGCCGGAGTTGCAGCTGATCGATAATATCTTGTCGCACTCGCTGAGTGGCCGTGGCGGTCAGTGCCAAAAAAGGCACTTGGGGATAGCGCTGCCGAATAGTGCTGAGCTGTCGATAATCTGGCCGAAAATCGTGGCCCCATTCCGATACACAGTGAGCCTCATCGATCGCAAAGTTAGCAATACCAATTTCGGTGTTAATGAGATCGAGAAACTCCAGAAATCGATCGCTCATTAATCGTTCAGGAGCCACATAAAGTAACTTAGTTTCACCACTCAAGACTTTTTGGGCGCGGGTTTGGACTTCAATGCCGCTAACACTGCTGTTCAAGAAAGTGGCACTAATGCCGTTGTCTTGGAGGGCTTCTACCTGGTCTTGCATCAAGGCAATCAGGGGCGAAACGACAATGGTAACGCCGGTTTTAAGCAGGGCAGGCAACTGAAAACAAATCGATTTACCTCCGCCAGTAGGCATGATCACCAATACGTCTTGATTATCCAGCACGGCTTGAACGACTTCTTGCTGACCAAGGCGAAAATTATCGTACCCAAAAAAGTGCTTGAGGGCTTGTTCGGGAGTTTGGACGGTGGAGGAGGTCATGGGTTCAAGAAACGGAGGACATCGCCATTAGCACCAGCGCAGCGATCAAGGTCAATTTTACATTTGATCGCCGCTTTGTAGAGTTGTGATTGAGAAAAGTAGTAATTTTTTAAGCTGAAGTAGTAGCTAAAATGTTAAGTGCGATCGATCGTAATAGACCAAAAGACTAGAGAGGCAAGCTTAAGCATGAACTGGAAGACTTATATTCATTCAGATCCTAAAATTCTGCTCGGTAAACCTGTCGTCAAGGGGACGCGACTCTCGGTGGAATTTATTTTGGGACTATTTTCAGAAGGATGGACGGCGCAGCAAGTCTTAGAGAGCTATCCAACACTTCATCCGGAATCGATTCAAGCTGTATTTTCTTTTTCGGCGGAATGTCTCAAAGAGGATGTATTCTATACATCCTTGTTGTTGCCTGAGGCTAGCTGATGCAATTTCTGGCAAATGAGAACTTTCCGTTGCCCAGTGTGCGACTGCTTCGAGAGAAGGGGTATGATATCGCTTCAATAGACTTCTTCAAAAATAAGAGAATGGTCAGGAGAATCTAGCCTCAGCCCTTTATGGCTGAATTTTAGACATACTGCACCCTGAGTCGAACTAAACCACAGACACAACCAATCACCTCTTC
>JAGVCD010000145.1 GCA_020059425.1 Chamaesiphon sp.
GATAAGATTTTAACTGGCTCTCCATTGATTGCGATCCACCGGCTTAAATATTCCTCGAATTGATGTTTGCTAATCAAGAAATTATCGGCAATACGATGTTGTTGGCGTTGTTGTTCTATGTTCAATAAAATTGCCATCAAACCGGCGCCGAGCGTGGTCGTAATTCCCAGCAATGACTGTGTTGCAATACTAATAGGTAAACCAACTAACAATAATAGTCCAGCTAGTATTTTGAGGGTTTTAGCCTTGATTTGTCGATCGCGACGATTTAATCGATGGGAGATACTACTTTGCGAAATAGTTATTACTACTCCTAAAGTATATATGCTGATTAATATTGTTGATATTGTTATTGGCAGATCAATAGAGAGTTTAAGTACATAAGCACCCAAGAAACTGGCAGCAATAATCAACAGAGGTCCAAATACTAAATACTTAAATAAATCCTGAGGTAAGCTAACTTTACTTTTGCTTGATCGCAATCTTTTATTCAGCAAATAGTAAAGTTGATGGGGTGTAAAAAATAAAGTTTTTTTAGCTGATATCTCATCCAATAATTTGGCAAAAAAGAAATCATTTAATATGGTTGTTGGCGGTATGGAATTGGCTACAAAAACAAATGGATGTTGACAGTTTTCACACCTGCCGATACTAGCCGTTTGTTCTTGCAAATTATTTTCAGCACTACACTTGATACATTTCATAATACAGTTGTCGAGCAGATATGCGCTTCATTATTATTCTAAACCATAGTGACTGTTCACTATTCAATGATCTTAGATAGCTAAAGAATCAACCAAAACTATCAATTGTATAAAAATCTGCAGAAGGCTCGTAGCTGTCAATAATTATAATTCCATTGTTTTCAACAATATCTAGCTCTTTACTACTATTAATTGCTCTTTGTAAAATTCGGATGATTTGTTGTGGCGAAAAAGACTCTAGATCTAGATAACAACCAGTTTCTAGCCATTGCAGTTCTTCTTTATTTAAATTAGTTCGTACCTCAGCAGACATATGATGAGCAGCACTAGCGGCTCTGGCCGATTGGCGAGTTGTCGCATCCATACTGTTCATGATTTGTCTAGGCAAAATACCTACATCAATAATCGGAATTGTAATATCAGGAAACCAATTATCTTGGTGGCGCAGTTGTGAAATCATTTGAATGCCTGTAGGTGAACAATCATGTAAAGCATAAACTTTCAGATCTGGATTGCGCCGAAGCATTTCCATCGTGGTGACAAAAATATTTTCTGGGTAACCATTAATAGTTAAAACAGCACAGTTATTTTCAAAATGAAAGTTATTATTAATTAGAATTTGGGCTACTTGAATACTATTACAGACCACAACTCGATCGAAGCTGTAAGCAGTCACATCTGGACTGGGAGCAACGGTAATTGTTCTTGGTTCTGCCAACATATTTACTGGATGATTATTGATATTTGTCCATTGATTCAACCAATTATTAAACTGCTCTCGATCGATCAGAAATTCATCAAATATTTTGCTCTGCTGGCGTTGTCGATCGAAGCTAAGCCAAGCAGCACCACCACCGAGAACGATAGCAGCAATTATTCCGGCTACTGTGTTGGTAATAATACTGAACGGTAAACCAATGAGCAGCAAAACTGCGGCTAATACTTTCAGGGCTTGGATGTTATTTTGGCGAGCGCGGCGATTAAGTTGGCGCGAAATACTATTTTGGGCTGCACTCCAAATCAATAAAGCAGCATAGGTAATGAATAAAATAGGTGCGACGGTACTGTAAGGGATGTGAAAGAAACCTGAAATCCAAAAAATCAAAAATATTACTACTGGAAAACCAATAAAAATACTGATTAGATTAGCACCCATTTTGCTCTCTCTCGATCGCAGCTTTTTATCTAATGAGTAGTAAAGTTGACGCGGTGTGAAAAATAAGGTGTTATTAGCCGAAAGATCCATAATTAGTTTGGCAAAAAAAGGATCGGTCAACTTAGTGGCAGTGGTCATCGCGGTTGGTTCAAATACAAACCGATGATTACAGCTTTTGCACCGCCCCATATTGGCTGTGCGATCTTTCAGATTATTGTCGGTGTCGCAGCTAATACATTTCATAGGAGGTATCGATCTAAATACTCGCCTCATTATATTTTAGATCTGGGAAACTAGCGATATCACTATGCTGAGTAACAACATTTCGCTAATAACTTCAAAAAAAACACCAGCTAGACACTGGTGTTTTTAAGTATTATTTTAAGATGCTGATCCTTAAATAGGCTTTACATCTAGAAAGAAAATTAGAAGCGGAAAGCAGCGCCAGCGTTAAATACTGTATTACCACCATTAAAAGGCACGTTAACAGCACCATTTAGAGCAAAATTTCTGTTGATGTTGAAGTCTGCGCCACCTTGGAAGAAGCCTGTTGTATCACCACCATTAGTAGGAACGGCTAAGCCAGCTCCAATGTAGGGTGTGATTGGTGCACGGCGACCTAAATCCCAATCATAGGTAAGGCTACTACCCAAAACAGTACCACCACTTGGAAAGATTGCAAAAGGGCGTAAAGAAAGGTTATCAGCAATTCCCAACTTACTATTGATACCAATAGCGGTATCACCACCACCAAAGTAAACGGAAGGACCAATCTGGTTGAAGCCTCTACCACCAGCCTGAGCGGCGTTAGGCATTTGAGTAACTGCAGCAGCAGCGGCGACAGTCATTACAGTCGTTAACAAAATCTTTTTCATAGTTCGGTCACTCCCAAAATTTTCATTATCTACTATACTACATAGTCCGATGCGTTTGCCATCTTCACTGACTAGGCATTGGCCTGCATACCCCCTTTGACCAGTAAGTATCAAAAGATGTTCCCCAAATTGTTTTTATTGTTAGTTGGAACATTATCCTAATCATTTCAAAAAATCTGATGGTTTATCAAAATTGGATAGTCTTCACGGGTGCGGATTAGTCGCTCACTTTGGCCATCCATCAAGACTTCGGCTGGTCGTGGTCGGTGCAAAAAGTGCGAAGACATGGCGTAACCATAAGCGCCGACATCTAATATGGATACCATGTCATTCATCGCCAATCGTGGCAACAAGCAATTCTTTCCTAGATAATCACGGGAATAAGTAGTGTTACCACAAATATCGGTAGTAAATAATTCCTGGTCTAGTGTGGCGGCTATATCATACCAGGTAACGATTTGACGATAGCCGCCATGTACTGATGGTACCGATAGATTAGCGACGGTGGTATCGACTCCAATAATTTGTTTCTTTCCTTGCCACTTGATAGACACTACCCGCGCTAGCAAAACAGCACAACCAGCAATTACTGCCCGACCCGGTTCGATCGCTAGCTGAATGGGGAAATCTAGTTGCAATAGTCGTTTACTTAAGGCTGCGCCAAACTCTGGCCAATCAAAAGCCACTCCACCAGGCTGATAGGGATAACCAAAACCGCCTCCGAAATTGAGATATGACCAGTTCGGTAGTTGATTGGCTAGGTTCAAAATAGTATCGATCGCATCGGTAAAAGCCTTAGTAGAATTGGTGCCAGTGCCACGGTAGAAATGTAAGCCATCTAAGGTTAGACCAGCAGAGGTGGTGATATCGATCGCTTGGCCAAATTCATCAGGATGCACGCCAATGCGGCTCTCACCAGTCAAAACCGGATAATTCAACCTTAGTCCCAGCCGGGGTTTAGCGTAATCAGAAGAATAGAGATCAACCAGTAATTGTAATTGACTCAAACTATCGAGATTAATAGTGCCAATACCCCAGGTCAAAAGTTGACGCATTTCTTCTCGGTTAAGATTACTACCGCTATAGATAATCTGCTGGGGGGTAAAGCCAGCCTGAAGACCCAAATAAATATCACCAGGCGTATTGGCATGTAGACCCCATCCCTGCGCTAGAAAAATTTGCAGGAGAGAGATATTGCCATTGGTGACGCTGGCGAAATGAAACTGGGTGTGGGGGTAGGAAATGGATTGAGTGATATGGTCGATGGTAGACAGCAGCTGACCTTGCTGGTAAACATACAAGGGTGAGCCGTAGGTATCTAATAGTGTTTTAGCCCTATCGATCGAAAATGGTACTGAATTCTGATTAGTTACTGATGCAGCTGATTCAGTCATTATTTTTCGACACGTTATTGATTAAATGTTTCTGAATATTTTCAGCGATCGCTATTTCTGGAGTGAATAGCTTGCCACAATGGGTATGGCCACCAAAAAGGGTGATTCCAACTGAGTGCCGCCGCCGACTGTCCTAAAACTTGGGTGCGCCAACGCTCCCACATAATAATTAACCACAAAATTTCACCCATTCGCCGCCCTTGCAGCGCACCACCAAATTTGCCACTGACTAACCTTTCGGCTACATCGGTCTGCCAGCAACCAGCTTGTTTAAGTACATTCGGATTCAGCCAAGCACCTAGTTCTGACCATAACCCTGGAACTAGCCAGGGCGTAAGCGGTACGCCCATACCGCGTTTGGTGCGCCAAACAATTTCGGGTGGTAATAAGTCTTCTACGGCTTTTTTGAGGATATATTTTTCACAAGAACCTTGCAAATGCAGAGTGCCAGCCACTCCAAATGTCCATTCGGCTAGGGGCAAATCGCAGAAGATCGATCGCACTTGTAAACCATGCCAACTAGCCAAATTACTCGCACGGGGCTGGATATTTTGCGCACCCTTCAGCATCAGTGTGGCGCGGCGCAGCCGATGCAGTAAATCATTCGTCCAGCGGGGGTCTAAAGCGTCATGGATCCAAATATAGGATTCTGGTAATTGAGGGATGATGAGCGGCTGGAAAACTCGGTCAGCATGACCGGACAACCGATGAAAGGTCTGCAAATATTGCTGGGTAAAATCGGAGGTGCCACCGTAGATACTGGCAGCAATCAAGGGTTTATTCGTCCAGCCCCCGAACAGCTGATCTCCACCCTCACCATTGAAAATTACTGATACCTCAGAACGAGCTGCTTGGCACAACAAATATAATGGCACCGTCACCCCATCTCCAAAAGGTACATCTAAGGCTTGGGCAGTGGCATCGATCGATCTCTTGACCAGCTGTGGATTGACGGGTATTTTCCGTAGGGGGATTTTTAAATGGGCGGCAACTTGGGCAGCATAAGGTTGCTCGGAGACTCCATATTCACCAAAATCCAAGGTGTAGGCCAAAACTTTGATGCCATTTTTGACCAACAGCGCGGCGGCAATCGAAGAATCTAAACCACCTGATAGTAATACTCCAACTGGTTCATCTGGTAAATCCTGAATTTGACGCTGGATGGACTGTTGCAATAGTTTTTGCAGTTGATCGATCGCCACCTGCTCATCGGTCAGTTGGCCGGGGGCTTGTTGCCACAGATGTTGCTGGATAATAATTGGTGATTGATGGGTTGCTGACCATTGCAGTTCTTGTCCGGCTAGCAGCGAGTGAATCCCGGCAATCGGAGTTAACGGGTTGGGGATATAAGAAAAGCAACTGTAGCCCAACAGCGCCGCGTGATCGATCGTAGGTTGCGCAATTAAGGGCAACAATAAGCGCAGATGAGAAGCAAAGTAGATGGTAGCGTCAATTTCGGTCCAATACAGGGGCAAACAACCAAAAGGTTCTCGCCCCAGCATAAGACAATCGTTTTGCTCTCGTACCCAGATATCTACAGCCAGTCCGGAGGCAGCCAGACCCTGCGGCTGGTTAGTAAGAGGCTGAATCTTTTCTGTCCCTATATTCAGAGTAGACAGTAGCTGCGGGGATGGGATAGATAGTCCCCAATAGCCGACTAGTTGCTGGGCGGTGATTGTGACTCCACTCCATATTTCTTGCCCCATTTATTTAACGTCGAAGGGAGCTTGTTTAATTAATCGATCGCCAGCTTTGATTTGAACTTGCCAAGCACCATTAGTCGCATCCAAAGGCAACCGATAGCGACACTGGGTGTTCCAAACTGGAGTAGTAATATTTTTGGTCTCAAAGCGATTACTGTGGGCAACTTGACCAGTTGGATCAAGCCAATTGCAGTTCAGAACTAACTTTTCGCCCACCGGGGCATCACTCAGTGTCACCTGGTAAGACAGCTCGTTGCCCTTGTTGACTACTTTTAAATTCTGGCCTTGGTCAGACATTGAAGTGATCCGATCGCTACTAGCACCGATTTTATTGATAGTCTGAGCCTTATTCTGGACAAACAACATCAGGCCGACCCCGGTAATTGCTAAAGCTAGCAGACTAGCAATTATCATCCTGATTCGATCCTGACGCTGCTGAACTAAAGCTTCTTTGCGGCTGATCTGGATCATGGCATCGTCCAGCAGTTCCGGTGGCAAATTGAGTTCCAGCAGAATTTTTTGCACTTCCGATCGATCTAACTCCTCTTGCTCCCGGTTAGCCAATCTTTCGACTTCACCGACAACTTGGGTTAGTTGCTGAGTGGTTAAGCGTTTTTCCATGATATTTGTACTCAACTGGTGCTTCCATTATATATCTGCGCCACCGAGTCCCACCAGCTCTATGGATTTGCTAGACTGGGAAGTGCCCAGGCTGCCGAATTTTTGCAGGTTATTTTTATGACACTCTCGCTTGATCACAAAACTCTCCTCCGTTCTCAAGAATTACCCAACCTGCAATATCAGGCTAATTCTGTTCATTTTGATGAAACCTGGCGAGCACCGTTAGCCACATTGTTGGGTTTAGGTCGATCAGCAGGTGCCGACTTGGTGGAATTCTTTTTAGAGAAAGTTAATTACATTAGCTGCATGGCTGAAGATGACACCATTACCAGTATTAGTCCTCGTCTATCAACTGGTGCTGGTGTCCGGGTATTTGTGGGTCAGGCTGATTGCTATGTCAGCACCAACGACTTGTCTTTTAAGGGTTTAAAGCTAGCCCTAGAAAAAGCCCTGGGCATTATGGGTTTGCATCTACCAACCCCCCAAGCTTACATTCCAGAAATCAATTTGGAATGGTTGCGAGACTATGCGGTGAAGGGTAAAAAAGAAAGCTGGATTGCGGCCTGTAGCCCCATGCGCGAAATTGGCGATGTGTTGCTATCTGCCAATGCTCAACTGCAAAAAGAAGCCAGCCACACCCAATCACGGCGAGCTGTTTACTTCCGCGACTGGCAAGAAATTTTGGTTGCTGCCAGTGATGGTACTTTTGCCCGGGATATTCGCCTCACCCAATCAGTCGGTTACAACTTGCTTTGTGCCGATGGTGCTAATCGATCGAGCATTGGCCAAAGAGTTGGTAATACCAGTGACCCCCAGTTTTTGCTGAACTGGAACTACGACGAAACCGCCGCAGATGTCGCCGAGTCGGCGGGTAAGATGCTGTATGCCGATTATGTAGAATCCGGCAGCTATCCGATCATTATGGCCAACAAGTTTGGCGGAGTGATTTTCCATGAAGCCTGTGGTCATTTGCTCGAAACAACCCAGATTGAGAAACAAACTACGCCTTTTATGGACAAGAAGGGCGAAAAAATTGCCCACGAAAATCTAACAGCTTGGGATGAAGGTTTATCTGGTCAGGAATTTGGTTCGATCGAAGTCGATGATGAAGGAATGCCAGTCCAAAGAACACTGCTGATTGAGAAAGGAATTTTGAAAAATTTCATCTCTGATCGAGCAGGTTCAGTGCGCACCGGTCATCCTCGGACAGGTAGCGGTCGGCGGCAAGGCTTCAATTATGCAGCGGCTAGCCGGATGCGGAATACTTATATTGCTCCTGGCGACTTCAGTCTGGATGAATTGTTCGCTTCCGTAGACAAAGGCATTTATTGCAAGAAGATGGGCGGTGGCAGTGTGGGCGCGACCGGGGAGTTTAATTTCTCAGTGGATGAAGCTTATTTAGTAGAAAACGGTAAGGTGACCAAGCCATTGAAAGGAGCAACTTTAATCGGTGAAGCCAAGGAGATTATGACTAAAATCTCGATGTGTTCGCAGGATCTGGGTTTGGCGGCGGGCTTCTGTGGCTCAGTTAGTGGCAGTGTTTATGTAACTGTTGGTCAGCCCCACATTAAGGTTGATGAAATCACGGTGGGTGGTAGATAGTACATAACAGAGAGTGAAATGTATGGTTTCTGTTGTTCCGATCGCCTCTATATTGCCCGTTGGTGAACAGCGGGTGGTTTTTAGGAATATTACTTGGCAGGGTTATCAACAACTGCTAAATATTTTGGGTGATAGGCGCTCAGCAATGCTGACATTCGATCGAGGAATTCTAGAAATCACTATGCCTTTAGAAGAACATGAATTCTCCGGTCGTTTAATTGAGTTGTTTGTGCGTGTTTTGGTAGTAGAGTTAGGACTCAAAATTAAAACAATGGGTTCAACAACTCTCGATCGATCGGATCTAGAGCGGGGGGCAGAACCGGATAATGCTTATTACATTCAAAATCAGCCCCTCGTGGCTGGACGAAAAGTAGATTTAACCACCGACCCACCACCAGACCTAGTAGTAGAAATCGATATTACCCATAGCGATGTCAATAAGCCAGCTCTTTATGCCAGCATGGGAGTGCCAGAATTCTGGCGATATGATGGCCAAGAATGGCACATTTATCAGCTTCAAAATCATGAATATGTGGAAATAAATGGTAGTCCCACTTTTCCATTAGTATCCAAGGAAAAGCTCTATGAATTTTTAGCAATGGCCCAATTGGATGAGGTACAGGCCGAACATGATTTGCGTAATTGGGTGAGAGCAACTATTAATAGTCATAAATAGTACTAAATTAAAATCGCTGCTCAAACTCCATCAGTACCCGACCATCACCACTAAAATTAGAAGAACCGCGCAATAATAGCTGATTATTGATTTGATAACGAACACTATATTGTGGTGGATCTGAGCCGGTCAAAATCTGGAACAGCGATACTGACAACTTGTCACTCACATTCACGCCGACTTCACCTGCCAAGCCCAGTGTTGAAGTCGTACTGCTAGGACTCTGCGAAAAACTAGGATATAACCGAAAATCACTCAATCCTAATAAATCTCCCACAGAAGCCTGTAAATCGCCAAAAGAACTCAGCAACGAAGTACCCGCTAAGCTGAGTAAACCATTACCCACCGCTTCTTCCCCAGCAGTGATTTTACCCAAACCATTACTAAGTAACAATAAGATTTCATCTTTACTACGGGGGGGCTTACTGCGCAGAAATTCGGCATCATCTAGCTTAAGTTGGCTCAGGGGTAGTTCTTTGATGGTTGCTTCAATCTGGACACTTTGCACCTGTCCTAAGCTGGTCGAAAAAGTATCACTGACTTCGCGGCGTTCATTTCCAACTGTCACTGGCAAACGAGAAGTTTCTAGCACCTTAGTCGATAGATTCAGGTTCACATTAGCATCGGTACTACCATTGAATTTCGCCACATTATCGTCACCTGTCAGCCGAAACTTATTAGTAAATAAATTAAATTGACCACGCGGTAAATTAAGTTGGCCTGTGGGTATTGGTCGATCGATCGTGCCTTGCAGGTTGAGTTTCCCATTAGCCAACAAACTAAGTAAGCCAAATTGTTCAAGTGTTACATCCTGACCTAGCTCCACCTTCAAATCTTGGAACTGCACCGGGTTATTTTCATTAGAGGTAGCAGTACTAGACGAATTAGTAGTTGTACCTGGAGCATCACCGCCACTATCCCCACTGGAACCAGGTAAAATTACTTTGCCCTTAGCTAGTTTGATATTGCCACCAATAATTGGTTTGGTAATACTCCCTTGTCCTAAAATCACACAACCACTGACACCCCCTTCATATTGATCTTTGAGGTTGACTTGAACGTTATCAAAAGAAACAGCCAAGGGCTGTTCTGCCGATGGAATTGAAATATTAGCTGACTTATCTAAACAAGTTGCTGGTTGACTAAAGGATAGTAAATTGTTGATGGGAATGCTGCCTACTGCTGTGATGGGAGTAATCCCATACTTACCCTCTAACTTATCTACTTGCACTCGATCGAAGTCGAAAATTACATTGCTATTGAGAGCGGTAACATTATCCGAAAGCGCATTAAATTTAACTACCGCATCTTGCAAGTCAGCCGTTCCATTGGCGCTACTCCAGATCAGATTTTGTTGATTGAGTTTACCTTTAGCTTTTAAGCTAACCTGTCCATTTCCTCCCATCCAGAGCGCTTGTTGCTGGGTCAAGACATCCAGCATTTTCATTCCTTCACCTTGTAGTTTGAGGTCAAGAGCAACTTCGTTATTATTTGGTGATACTAAAGCAAAAGGTAACTTATAGGGAATACTTCCAGAAATCTTAATAGGTGATTCACCCCTAGTATTGTTTGTATTAGTAAGATTATCCGGATTGCTAGTGCTATTAGCTACGATCCCGTTGCTATCAAATTTTAGCCGAGATTTAGCATAATAAAAATTGGTGTTAATAACCGGCACATCAGATTGATTGAATTTACCATCAACAATTGAGGCTGTTCCGGACAGCTGGGGATCAAACCAGCTGCCACCTAATTTGGCTTTCAGATTCACATCCCCAGCAATTTCGACAGGCAGCTGAAAAGCAGTGGAGAGTCGTTCGATCGGAAATTTTTCTACTTCAATCTGAGCAGTTTGTTGGTCAGTGCCAAAATCCCCTTGGACTTTGATCTTGGCATTAGTAGAGAGTAAATCTAAAGCTGCTAAATTCAATACCCCATTTTGCCACCTACCTTGCATATTGACTTGAGCTAGCTGGTACTGATCAACTGTCCACTGATTACCTTTGATATTAAAACTAGCGTAGGAGCCAGACTGTGAGCCATTACTAATAGCGATTGTGCCAGTGAAATCTCCATCTAGTTTACGTAAGTCGGGTAGGGGGTTATCTTGCTGCTGCTCTAACTTGGCCACTTGCAAACGCTTGATTTCGGAAAGCCGATCGATCTGCTCTTGCAAACTAGTTAATTCCGAACCAGCTGATTGGGGTTGCAAGTCACTAGCCCGACCATACTCTCGATCACCAAAAGGATTAATAAGATCATTAATCGACGCTATCTGAAAAAGATTACTGACATCACTAAGTTGACCTTGGGGAACTTGGACGGTTACTTGATATTCCGGCTCCTTACTATTGGTTAAAACCCTGGCCGTGAGGAGGTATTGATTGTTACCACGCCGAAATTCTCCCCCCTCAACTTCCAATAGTCCATTTGTAAATTTCAAACTTTTACTTTGCAACCTGTCGCCAACTATATTACCAATATGGGGCTGATCAACTACAATGTTTTTTCCTAGCACCTCACCACTAGCCAAGTTGATACTCATATCACCACCAAGAAAACCACTGGGTCGATAGCTATTAATTTGGGGCATGGGGGGCAGGAAGCTAACTAGCAAACCCACCGGAATATTTTTGGTGCTTACCTGTAAGTCATTGCCAACCATTTGACCTTGAGCAACGGCATCAGCAAGCCGCACAGCGAACTGCAGAGGCTGATTGTTTTCACCCATATTTAGTTCAATACGATCGCGCTGACCAGCAAGGAGCAAATTCAATCCTTGACCAGGCACGGATTGTATTTGACCAGTTAAATTTGGTTCGAGGTTCAATTTCGCTAAACTCAGACCAGTTAAACTAATTTGACTATTCACCTGTAATTTAGCTAGATCAAAA
Organism: Chamaesiphon sp.; assembly: GCA_020059425.1. Next base: position 11,626 of record JAGVCD010000145.1, read on the forward strand.
GATTCAAAATTGCCAGCTATTTGACCAGTGGCGTTTAGCTGACCGGCCTGGATTTCTTGACTTGCCATACTATTGGGCAACAATTTAGCTATGGTAGGCAGGTCTAACTGCTCGGCACTAAATTGTCCTTGCCAAGTGCCATTGGCGATCTGCGCTGCTGTTAAATTAATCCGACCGGCACCCAATTCTAGCTGTCCGGAGCCAGAGCCGGTCAACTGCTGGGGATCAAAAGATTTCAAGTTGCCACTTAGTTCAAAATCGCTAGTCAGCTTGGCATTTTTCCAGCCAGGTGATAAGGGGAAGGGTAACTGGGCAAGGGATACGGCCTTAGTTTGAAATTCACCATGCCATTGGTCGCCAGTCAGTTGCAGGTTTTTAGCAACAATTTCACCAGTAGGCAAGCGGAAACGAGCACTACCTTGCGCTGTTTCTACGCTGGGTTTTTGTAGTTGTCCGGCCAATTGAAACTGCCCATCCATTTGAGCCGATGGCAAATTACGAGATAGTGAGAGAGGCAATTGTTGGAGGTCGATCGCACTCATGGCAAATAGTCCTTGCCATTTACCACCATTAATTTTCAGTCCCTGAGCCGTCACCACGCCCCGGCCTAATTTTAGGCGGCCATTACCAGATAGATTCAGATTAGCAGGTGTCATGCGATCGATCTGTCCACCAACCTGAAAATCACCTGTAGCTATAGCAGTTGACCAAGGCTTTGGTAAATCGGCATCAATACTACCCAGTCGCAAAGATGTTAGCGATAAATCGCTTTGCCAACGACCAGCCTGGAGTTGAAACTGCTTAGCCACCAGCTGACCCCCACCAGCATTATGCAGCTGACCATTACCAGTAGCTTGCAGGTTGGCAATGTCCATTTTTTGCAAGTCACCAGCCAGACTAAACTTACCACTAAATTTACCGCGCACATTGGGGTTGAACTGGCTAACTTCCAGGTTTTTAGGGGTGAATTCGCCTTGCCATTTGCCGCCGCGCAGTTGAAGATTACTGGCCAGTACTTGACCAACTGGCAAATGCAAAACGCCGTTACCTTGTCCTTGGATAGCATTGGGGGTTAGCTTCTGGATGTCACCGTTGAGGTTGAACTTGCCACTGAGCTTACCTTTGGCCTGGGAATTGAGCTGACCGACATCAAACTTATCAGAACTAAATTCCCCTTGCCATTTGCCCTGAGCTAATGTCAGTTTTTGGCCAATAATTTTGCCTTGACCCAAAACAATCGCCCCACTACCGATCGCTTGCACTGTTTCGGGACTAGTCTTATTTAGATCACCTGTTACCCGAAATTTACCGCTCAGCTTCCCCGGTAATTTCGGATCGATCTTCGCCAGCAGCAATTCATTAGTTTGAATATCACCCTGCCACTGACCTTGTGCTAGCCGGAAATTAGTAGCTTGAATATTACCAGCTTTCGTCTGGAGCTGGAGTTGGCCTTGTCCTTGCAGACTATCGCTCTTGCCTGTGGTAGAGCCACTAATCAACATTTGGCCACTGACTTGCCCAGCTAAGAACGCAGGTAATTGCGGTGTTTCCCCTGGGGCGGTGGCTGCTAAATCGGCCAACGCCTGACTATTGAACTTGGGTACCTGGACATTCATCTGCCAGCGCTGAGCATCGGCATTGCCCGCTCCTACGATTTCTTGACCAGCAACCTTGACTCGCGCCTGTTGAACTTGGACGTTGCCCTGGGGAGAGATGCGCAGATTGGCAGTACCGGGATAGGCGGCTTGGGGGGCATTAATCTGGAGATCAGTAGTTAATCGATCGGCACTACCAAAAACTTGACCAGTGAAGCTAGTTAGACCCATCGCGATCGGCAGCTGCTGACCATAGGTTTTAGCCAAGACATTGGCCGGTAATTGATTTCCTTGAAAATTGAAACGGAGCTGAGGCTGTTCCGTCAGGGTAATTTCACCACTACCGGTGGTAACACCGCCCCAGGTGGGCAATGCTGAAATACCATTGAGCAAACATTTTCCGTTTTGAACGACAAAATTGCTGGCAACTTGCTTAAACTGTAACTTGTCGATCTGCGCTGCTCCGACAGTTTGTACCTGACCAGACAAAACTGGCTCGGTCAGTTTACCCTTCAGTGCCAAGTTAGCAAATACCTGACCGGCGATCGGCACTGGCGATTGAACTTTTAGGGTTTGAACTGCCAGAGCCACAGGCACCGGGGCAATTTGAGCTTGCAGATCATAGCCCTTCTCAAAATCAATATTGCCAGCAATCTTACCAGGCAATTGGCCATAGAGTGTCGTGACGTTTTGTAGTTGAACAGCTTGGGGCAGAATTTCAACCGTACCACTAGCCTGTTGAAACAACTGGGGTACTTGTTCAATTTGAAAAGTGGCTTGGTGAACTTGAACTGTTCCCTGTACTATTGGGGTCTTATCGGGCTGGAGATCAATATTAATATTGCCATCTACTAAACCTCGCTGAAAATCCATGGCCGGAATTTTTGCTAAGCCTCGTGCTTGAGCAACATTTAGACCATGACCATTAATTTCTATATGGGTAGCTTGAGTAATTAAAGAGCTATTACCCTTGATGGTAATTATGGATTTTTGATTGTTTTTAATACCGTCCGAACCATCAATTTGTCCATTGCCATTAAAGTTGACTGTCTGAATTTTGCCATCTTTATTCTGGAAATTAGTGCTCAGATCGGTATTTTGAAAACTGATCGGTTTTTTAGTACTAAATGGCACTACCGTACCTCGGGCTTTCCGAATATGGACAGCCTGAATCTCAGTTTTAATTATGCCCGGTTTTTCGGGTGGTTGGGTCGGAATTTTGAACCAGTTGCCCTGAGCATCTTGTTCTAAATATAAATCTGGTTCTAGGATCGTGACATCTGGCTTTAATGTGCGCTGCCAGAGAACTGCTAGGGGGTCAAAACGGATATTGATGCCTTTGACAGCAACTCTACTGGCACTGGCTTGATTGGGAGCCAGGCTGGATGCCCCAAAATTAATTTCGTTGAGACCAATATTCTGGAGTTTACCGAGGGAAACATTCCGATCAAGTGACTTACTTAGTTCTTTGGCAATGGTGGGGGATAGGTTTCGGGCAACCCAGGTGCTGAGCCCTAAAAACCCAATCGCGCCAACTCCTAACACGCTCGCCGTCGCAATACCGCCAATTTTCCACCAATTTCTACTAGGAGTGAGTGATCGATCGGCACTTCTATTTTTTGGATCTGGAGAATTGACTTGTTTACGGAAGATGCTCATCCAATTTACAGCCAAATAACGTCATAACCTCACAAATCAGTGAACTTGGGCTAGGCCAAGCATTCCACTGGTATTGAAATCTATCGGGAATCTCGATCACTGCCAATGGAAATAGCATTGATTTAATCCTGCCCCTAGGATACCCATTTTTGGTAACTGTAGCTTATTTTTATGATGAAGGGTCATGGGGTAAAGTGGTTTGGTCGAAGATATTGTTGTTGCGAGTAATGGGCAAATTCAGCCATGTACTGCATTCTTGGGCTAGCCACTCCAACTCTGGCCTCGTCAAATTTCCGCCAAATTTAAACTGTTTGATACCAGCCCAAATTAAGATCTTGAAGAACTTCAACTTCCCACTGAAACAGTTTCAGATCATCCCAACTAAAATCTACCCCAAATAGCAGTAACTTGATAATGACAGTACTATTGGTCTGAACATCCTGGGTCATAAAAGTCCGTCGCCCAGTCTTTATGAATTATTAGAGTGTGAATCCGATACCTGTCAATAAGCACCTGGCCGATTACTTGGCTTTTGTCTGTGGGAGAGTTCATAACAAATTACTGAGCGCCAAACACAATATTTTTATTCTAAACCCAACTCATAGTGTCCAGTTAAAAGATTTTACGGCTAGTTGTTTATCAGAATTCATGTTTTTGAGCTACCCGAAAAAAATCCCCTGCACTCATGCAGAGGATTATCTATTAATTCAGAATTGGCTAGTATTAACTTATCAATGATAATTAGTGTTCGCCACTTTCCTGATCACTATTTGGCTAAAGGTAAGAACTTTAGACCAGCGGAAGAACCAGTGTAAGTATAAGCAGTGTTAGTAGAATTTATAGTGGCACTGCTAGAACCTTTACCAGCAGAATTTTGGGTAGCACTAGCTTTACCAGTAACATTGAGTGAAGCATTGCTGCTATTACCACTAGCACTTTGGTTAGCAGTTTGTCCAGCCGCTGCCACAGTCAAAGATTTTTTGTATTTTTCAACATTCAAAGTCTTAGAAGACTGTGAATAATCAGACTGATATTTGTTTTGGTTAGCCGCAAATGCAATAGCCGCTTCTTGTTGGTATGCACTAGCTGAAGTATACTCATAAGCATTTTGGTTAGTAGTATGCAAGGTGGCAGATTCATAACCAAAAGTCACAGGCGCACTCCAACCATTAGCATTAGCAGTAGTACCATTTTTGCTGCTAGCAGAATTAGCAATTGCTGAAGTTTCACCAGTAGCGACAGCCGCCGAAAGTTCACTAATACCAGTACCACCACCACTAGCATTTCCACCAGGAGTAATGGAGAATTGGCCTTGAGTGTCAGAGTGCTTGTTGAATTTGATCGAGACAGCAGCAGCAGTAGAACCAGTGTCAGCTAAAGCAGCGATGGGGCTGAAGATAGCACCAGTAGCAACAACGATCAAAGCAATTTTAGTGGAGAAAGACATTATTTTTATGTTCCTAATTTCTTGGTAATTAATGATGTGTTCTAGAGGGAAGTGTTTTAGCTCTAGCTCGTCAATCAAACAGACCCTTAAAGTTATGGATTCATCCTGCTTGCAGGCTGGCCATTCTATTAAAGCTAGTTAGTAATCTTGATGGATGTTCAAATTCATTCACTAAGTTTTACTTCACAAATAATTACATTAAATATTTAATACTTAAGATGTCTTTACTTGCTTTTCGACTGAGTCAGAAGTGATTTGTTTTCCTCATGTTTTTAATATTACTGACTAGTTTCGAGGCTGGCAATAGAAAAAAAATTTCTTAGGCGATAATACGGAAATTTGGTAAGCAACAATACTAAAATGGACAAGAAACAATAAATTACAAGTTTATGAAATTCTGTTGTCAGTTAATAGGCATAAACTTCAAGATCTTTGTAGCAAGTAAATCCTACAATATTAAGCATACAAATTTCACAAGAATTAGCAATAAATCTAATCTATTAATTTGAACTGTTTTAATAAATAAATCCTCAAATCATCAATTAAATACCCCGCCGCAAATGGGTGGGGTAGAGTAATACATATTTTGAGA
>JAGVCD010000043.1 GCA_020059425.1 Chamaesiphon sp.
AATGACCCTACTACTGGCATTACTGGTGGTGGTTATGGGGCGATCGCTCAGCTTACTTACCTACCGAGTGAAAACACCAAGCTAGGCTTAACTTATGTTAATGCCTTTACTCCAGCAGCGGCCACTGGTGAATCTAACTCAGTGTTTGGGATTGGTAGTGGTAATGCTGATAACTTAGCTGGTAACAATAATATGTTTGGTGTGCAGGTTTCTACGAAACTTAACCCCAAATTAGCTTTAGGTGGTTGGTTTGGTTATAACAAAAATAGTTTAGCCGGAGATACCAAAGATATTGTGACCTGGGCAGTGACTGCTGCTTTCCCCGATTTAGGTGCACCTGGTAACTTGGGTGGACTAATTGTCGGTCAAGAACCGCGCGTGACTGCTGCCACTGGTGCTGCCTTAGCAGATACTGGTTCTTCACTACATTTGGAAGGTTTCTATCAAATGAAGCTTAGTGACAGTATTAGTGTGACACCGGGTCTAATTTATTTGACTGCTCCTGATCAAAATAATGCGAATGGTGGGGCGTTGATCGGTACTATTCGTACTACTTTTAGCTTTTAGATGCATTTGAATCTACTGGAGATAAAATCACTCTAAATGTTCAGCCATAATAGTTGTGTTCACCATAACAAAAGGCAAATGAGCACTGCTTAAGCCCATGCTAATTCTAGGATTGCTACTAGGATTCAAAACAAACAGCGGATATATGCGATCGCTACCCTCTGTGATTAGGTGTCGATAATAATTGGGCATCACCCATTCATAATCATTATCTAATATGACTTGGGTCTGGCGCCATCGACCTAATAAATCAGAAAAATGCTCGTCAGGGCGATGAATTATCACGATTATTTCACCGCCCATTTTAATCTTCCACTCTGGATCACACAGTAAATAAGCTAAATCACAAGGCAACATTACTGAGCTAGATCCACGACCAGCGTTGGTAAATGGTGTAGAAATCAGATTGCTCTGTCGTATCCGAATGATCGGTAGCGGCAGGGCAATTAGACTTTCGTGCGATCGACGAATACTCGGCACCATTTCGACGTAAGGGCGATATTGCTGGAGCAAAGCGATCGCCAACTCATGGTTACTATATTCGGCTAGGAGTGACTCATATTCCTCTCGCTGACTAGTCATTAGCCCAATTTTTCAAATACTTTGAACATGGGTAGATACATCGATAACAAGATCACTGCTACCATCCCAGCTAAGAAAACCATCATAATTGGCTCCAAAACACTAGTCAGAGCTTTCACTGCCTGTTCTACTTCATCCTCATAAAAGTCGGCTACTTTCATCATCATGGAATCTAGTTCCCCGGTTTCTTCACCAATGCTGATCATTTGAATCGCCAAAGGTGGGAAAACTCTTTCTCGTTGCAGAGCCAAACTGAGCATACCGCCCTGTTGTACTTCTTGCTTGGATTTATCGATCGCATTAGCAATTACTTGATTACCAGAAGTATCACGCACAATATCCAAAGAGCTCAGAATTGGCACTCCAGAACGAGTTAAGGTGCCAAAGATACGGCAGAATCTGGCGACTGCTGTTTTTTCGTTGAGGTCACCTAAGATGGGCATTTTTAGTAATATCCGATCGATCGTCACCCGACCATTTTTGGTTTTGTAGTAAGTTCTAAAAGCAATCACCGTACCCACTATCACGATCACTGGAATAATGGCGCGCCAACTGGTGAGAATATTGCTGACATCCAGCATAAATAAGGTCAAACCTGGCAGTTCTGTCCCTAAGCCTTTAAAAATATTGGCGAATACCGGAATCAAGAAAACGGTCATTCCCACAAACACGATACAGGCTAGAATTCCGACGGCGATCGGATAAGCCATGGCTCCTTTGACCTGATTTTTCAATCGTGCCATATCTTCTAAAACTTTAGCTAAGCGATTTAAAACCTCATCTAATACCCCGCCTACTTCACCAGCTTGTACCATACTGACATACAGGTTATCAAAACATTCAGGGTGCTTACGCATCGCATCGGAGAGATTCACCCCCTGTTGTACTTCTATGCTAATTGCCTTGAGTGACTTTTTCATGCGCGGGTTGGTGCATTGTTCACCCAAAATACTCAAACAGCGCACCATCGCCACCCCAGCATTCACCATCGCTGCAAACTGGCGCGAGAAAATAGCTTTGTCTCTTACCGAGACTGGACTGATGGCTGCTTCAATATCTTGAACGCTAATTTTGCTAAAATCAAAACTTTTTTGTTGATGGATATTTTGGACAAACTGATATTTTTTACTCAGTTGTTTGCGGGCAACTTGAATAGTGGTGGCAGAGACTTTCTCTTGACGAGTGTTACCCTGATTATCACGGACTTCAGCAATGAAAGTAGGCATAATGGCAAGTGGATAGGGAAGGACTACAGATGAAAATTTTAGTTGCGGCTATTGGCCATCGTGGGCATCGCCCCGACCAATCTTTCTAGCTCGTCGGGCTTGGAAGCTCTGGTCATCGCGACTTCAAAGCTAATTTTGCCCTCTTTGACGTGTTTAGCTAACATCATTTCTAAAGTCTGCATTCCCAACTTGGCACCAGTTTGGATTGAGCTATACATTTGAGCAGTTTTACCTTCCCGAATCAGGTTAGCGATCGCCGGGGTGACTACCATGATTTCTTGGATTAATATCCGACCATATTCACCAGGTTTGGGATTTTTCTTGGGAGTTAGACATTGACTAAATACGGCAATTAAAGAGTTGGAAAGCTGTGCCCGAATTTGGGGTTGTTGTTCAGGAGGAAAAACATCTAGCATCCGATCGACAGTCTGGGCAGCGGAACTAGTGTGCAAAGTACCGAAGACTAAGTGACCGGTTTCAGCAGCAGTAATGGCCAAACTGATAGTTTCTAAGTCCCGCAGTTCTCCCACTAAAATTACATCTGGATCTTCGCGCAGAGCGGCGCGTAGGGCATTGGAGAAAGTCTTGGTATCTTCGCCCCGTTGGCGTTGATGGATCAAACTTTTTTGGTTGGGAAAAACATACTCGATGGGGTCTTCGATCGTCAAAATATGTTCAGCGCGGGTGCGATTGATCAAATCTACCATCGCAGCCATGGTAGTGGTTTTCCCGGAGCCAGTGGGACCTGTGACTAAGACTAGACCGCGTGGTCGTTTGGTAGTTTCCCGCACAATGTCGGGTAATCCGAGCTGTTCAAACTGCGGAATCTTAGAAGATAAAGCCCGTAAACAGGCTGCATAGCAACCCCGTTCCTTGTAGACATTCACCCGAAACCGGGCTAAACCTTTAACGCCATAAGAACAATCTAATTCCCAATTCTGTTCTAGTTCCTTGCGCTGAGTGTTATTCAGCATACTAAAGATTAGCTTTTGACAATCTTGGGGTGATAGTGGCTCATCATTAATAGCTGCCAACTTACCACTAACTCGAAAATAAACAGGAGAACCCGCCTGAATATGCATGTCGGAGCCGCCCATTTCGACGAGCTGCTCCATTAAATCTTCAACTAATAAGTCACTCATTTTAAGCTTGATCTCCTGTTTAAATGTGGTCAGTCAAAGCCAAATTGAATTCGCTCAATCTGGCTAAATTGGGTGAATTTTAGTTTTCAAAGCGCGAGGTCATGCAATAGGGGCAATCTAGCCATTCTGGCTTGAGTTCGGCTATGCAACCACGACAGGTCAGAGTGGAGCGGCGTTTTGCGCGGAGTTCCGATTCTAATCCAGAGTCTGTGAAAGTTACCCGTTCGACTTCCTCTAAACTAGTGTGCCCTTCTTGCACTAGTTGCAAACTATAGGCCAGCAGTGTTTTCATGCCCTGTTGCACCGCAGTTTCTTTGATCAGGGTAGTGGGGGCTCGTTGGTTGATTTGGGTAGCGATTTCATCGGTAACTCGCATCACTTCGTAAACTCCGACCCGTCCTTTGTAGCCGACTCCATTACAGTTCCGACAGAGGGTACCTTCCGCTCGGCAAGCATCGATCGACTCTGGTAACAAGATATTGGCTTTATAAAAAGTCACTACTCCATCACTAGAGGAGGTCATCCCAAACCGGGCTAATTCTTCGCGAGATGGATTGTAGGGAATCCGGCAAGTGTTACAAATGCGCCGCACCAGCCGTTGAGCGACGACTCCTACCAGTGCGGCAGAGACCATGAATGGTTCTACGCCCATTTCATCCAGGCGGGCGATCGAACCAGCGGCATCGTTAGTGTGGAGAGTGGTCATTACTAAGTGACCGGTAAGGGCAGCTTCCATCGAAGTCTTGGCCGTTTCTTTATCACGGGTTTCACCCACCAAGATAATGTCCGGATCTTGACGCATAAAAGCCCGCAAAATTGAAGGAAAGTCTACGCCTTTATCGCGAATTACTTGGACTTGGTTAATACCGGGGAGGGCGTATTCGATCGGATCTTCAGCCGTACTAATGTTTACGGCAGGATCGTTGCGTTCAGCTAGCAGGGAATAGAGAGTTGTGGATTTACCCGAACCAGTGGGACCTGTAACTAAAATCAAACCAAAGGGCTTGGCTCCCATGCTCCGAACTGTTTCTAGTGTTTCCTCATCGCTGATTAGCTTGTCTAAGCCCAACTGGGTCGTCGAGTTATCCAAAATCCGCATACAGACTTTTTCGCCGTAGCGGCTAGGCAAAGTACTCATCCGAAAATCTACTTTGCGGCCTTCATAGGTACGACGAATCCGACCATCTTGGGGTTTGCGCCGCTCCGAAATATCTAATTCGGCAATAATTTTAAAGCGAGAAATTACTGCCGGAATAATGTGCTTTGGCATAATCGGAAAAGCTTGGCGTAGCACTGAATCTTTGCGAAAACGCACTCGTAATCCTTCTTCTTGTGGTTCGATATGAATATCGGAAACCTTTTCGAGCAGTGCTTTGGCCAGAATTTGGTTGACTAGTTTTACGACCGGTGCCGCTTCGGCACCTTCAATGTCGATGCCATCGTCGGCTTCCTCTTCAACTAATTGCAGCTCGTTATGAGTGCCAAAATCGGCCAACACATTATTGACATCCATTTTGCGCTCAGAAGCACTCGCTTCATCTTGCTGCATCTTTTCATCTAGATATCGATCGAGCAGCAATTGGTAATCTTCGAGGGGAATTACTTGCGCTGCCCAGGTAATATTGTGCTGACGTAAAATCTTGTCCAGATCGTTGCAAACTGCCAAATCCCCAGGGTTTACCATTGCCAGTGTCAAAACTGGTGGATCTGTATTACTAACTTCGACCGGCAAGACTTTCAGTTGGCGGCAGCTATCGATCGACACATAAGTAGTAATTAAACTGCGTACTGCCGCTGGATTAATGCTGCTATTGCTGACATCCAGACTGGGTAAACCATACACAACCTTGAGTTCAAAAAGCTGCTGCTTTTTATATTGCTGGCGCAATTCCACCGGCAGTTCACGGCCACTCAGTTCTTCTAGAACCTCCATCAGAGGTTTATTGGCATTACGGCTTTCGACCAATGCCTGCTTCATTTGCTCTACATTGACATAACCCGACTGAATGAGTTTATTGCCAAAAGGGGAAAAATCATTGCGGGCGATGAGGGCGCGTTTGGGGGTGAAAGATTGCGTCATAGATGCTCAGGATAGTGTCTCTATGCTTATAGATTGCCCAGAATTACAGCTAAAACAATAACAACCCCAAATTTATTATTAATATTTTCATGAATTATCGTGTAGATTTTCATACCAATTTGCCGATTTTTCCTAGGCAACAGCAAAAATGTCAATATAAAACCATTAATAAAAAAATGCGATGTAAATGGTTCAATCACAACTGTGGTGGGTACAGTAAAAACAGTGAATAATATAAAGCCACGACCATCCTTGATATTGGTAGAGCCTAGACCATTAGAGATTACCCCCATATCCAGTGATGCAAAAATGTTTTACAGTGACATGTG
>JAGVCD010000045.1 GCA_020059425.1 Chamaesiphon sp.
ATATGAGGAAAAGAGAAAAATATGCTAGTTTCTATAAAGAAATATTAACTAATCGTTAGAGAGCCAAAGTCAATGGACTTTTTTCCTGCCGAGGTCAAACCCTACCTCAACTTTATCCATCCACCATTAATGTGGATTCTATTTGGTTTATGTTTGTATGCCATGTACTTGGGCATCCAACTCCGCCGCATCCGCTCTGCCGAGCCAGAACTCCGCAAAGAATTAATCAAAGGTAAATATAACATTCGCCATCACCAAATCGGCGCAATCATTTTGGCGTTGATGGTTATAGGTTCTTTGGGCGGTATGACCGTTACTTATATCAATAATGGCAAGTTGTTTGTGGGGCCACATCTGTTAGCTGGCATGGGAATGACGGCTATGATTGCCGTCTCTGCCGCCCTAACTCCTTATATGCAAAAGGGTCAGGAATGGGCCAGATATGGTCACATTACGATTAATGTAGGTATTGTTGGACTGTTTGGCTGGCAAGCTTTCAGTGGTCTGGAAATCTTGCAACGAATTATCAGCAAAATGTAGCTGAGAGCCACATCCACGGGGATGACATAGTTACGGGGAGCAAAGTCGAACTATGTCTATCCCTGATCCCCAGCTGATCCCATATAAATTATGTGGAATTGATTTGTGTAAAGTTATGTGGAATGAAATTGCCGATCGAATTAGTCAGAACACCAACAGACTCTTTCTGGTTAAAGAATCTAAGGCAGTCGGTGGGGGCTGTATCAACGATAGTTACATGATTGGTGATGGCACCCATCGATATTTCGTCAAGCTTAATCAGCCAAATCTGCTAGAAATGTTTCTGGCAGAAGCCGCTGGACTAGCGGAGATCGATCAAACTAAAACAATTCTCGTTCCCCAACCAATTTGTACCGGGATGATTTCTAGTCATTCTTACCTAGTGTTGACTTACCTAGATTTAGGAAATAGTAATTCGGCTAGCTGGGCGCAGCTGGGTCAACAGCTAGCGGCCTTGCATCAAGCCGCTGCTCCCAGACAGTTTGGTTGGCATCGCCAGAATAATATTGGCTCTACGCCCCAAATCAATCATTGGAGTGATGATTGGGCACAGTTTTTTAGTAAACAGCGTTTGGGATATCAATTACAGCTGGCCGGGTATCGTAATTTTCCCCAGGGGCAGCAGTTGCTAGCGGCCATCCCCAAATTATTGAATCATCAGCCTGCTGTGTCTCTGGTACATGGCGATCTGTGGGGTGGCAATGCTGGTTTTGAGACTACTGGTCAACCGGTAATTTTCGATCCGGCGACTTATTATGCCGATCGGGAGGTGGATTTGGCCATGACCGAATTATTTGGTGGTTTTCCAGCCGCTTTTTATCAAGGCTATGAAGAGGTTTATCCTTTAGCGGTTGGCTATCAACAGCGCAAGGTAATTTACAACCTGTATCATGTCTTGAATCACTACAATATTTTTGGAGGTAGTTATCTGAGCCAAGCGAATAATTCGATCGCTAAGATTCTGAGCTGGGCATAATTAACAGTAAGTAAGTAATTAAATAATTACTTCAGTCGTCGCCAAGGTTGATTTTGTAGTGATTTGAGTAAGAAAACAACATAGATCCCAATCAACACCAACACACAGATATTACCCAATTGGCTATAGGTATTCACGATCTGAGCATCGCTCCAACCACTAGCACTCAGTTTATTCATGTCGCCACCAGCATCGCCCTGTCCGCCCAACATCGTACCCCAGGGAATCTCAGCCGCTCCAGCTTTAATCTCGTGCCACATCCCAAAACTAGCAGTAAAGGTATGGGCAGTCATCAATAACACCGGATAACGCCAAAAATCCCACCGAAACCGATCGGGCAATGGAAAATAGAAACAAACCATCAGGACGGTGCTCAGAATTATCTCTCCACCTACTCCACCGAAAGATATCCAAGTAGCAGTACTATATTCTGGCATAATCCAAGTCAAATAAAACTGGACGATCGATAGCAAAATTGCTATCACCATCGCCCACCGTTTTTGCTCACGCCAGCCTGACCAAAACAGGATGAGCAGCAAGGTGAGAAAGCAAAAATAGACCATTGGCGATCGATCTTCACTGACGTTAGTCCAGCCAAAGGGAAGCGGTGTGGCACCATGTCCAGATAGCCAAGCTACGATCGCATGACCCAACTCATGAATCCACAGCTGCACTCCTCGGAGTAATAATTTGGGGAAAACTAATGCTTGGGCAATAAAGGCCAATAGGAAAGCGATCGGCAAGGCTGCCCTTAGGACATAGCGATTATTGAATGAGTAAAGATTGGTATCAGCCTCTTGGATAGTCTCATCAAGTTGAAATTTTTGCTGCCAGTCGATCGATTTCTGACCACGTATCCCAGAAATAATCACTGTCTCGATCCCATCGAGATCCAAAATTTGCAAACATTTCATGACTTTGGTGACCAATGCTGGTGGGACTCGACCAGCACGACATTGAAGCCTGACTTGCAGAGTTTGGGCTGGCTCCACCATCTGGACAATTACCTTGATTTCATGGGGTTGCAGCAATCGATCAAGATGTTCACTAATATGATGCTCCGGCAGACGGATGTCTGGCACTGTTGGTTCAGTAGCTTGTTGTTCTAGAAAATGATTGCGGAGCTGATGATAAGCGGTGGTGAGTTGGCCAGTTGCGCTTCGGCGACCTTCCCGAATCAGCTTGGTACGTTGTTTACCAAAAGCCAAATCAATTTCTTCGATCGAGGCTCCCGGTAACAGATTCAATATTTCATAGCATTCGGATCTGGTCATGGCGATGACACAATCAGCTGGTTGACATCGAGTTTATTGTGCCCATTTTGCCCAGGCGATTACCTTAAACGTTTAATTTTCAGGAGGGATTTTTAATTTCAATTCTGCAATCAGTTCTGGGATTTAATTTTGGATAACATCCCCAACAATCTGAAAAATCATGCTTTTTATCCAAAATATCACTGGCAACCTTACCGATCGACTAAACTTTTCACCGTCAATAACTTCTGAAACCGACGAGGCCGACGCTGCTGACGATACCTCCAGCTCCTTTTTTGAGCCACTAGCCAACCAACCAAACTCATTGTAACCACCACCAACCATATCAAAGGATTACTAGTAGATAGGAGCACCGACAAGATCAATAACAATACCAAAAGACCACGCAGCAACAACCGTAGTGGCTGAAACGATATTTTTAGCACCAATTTAGTGCCCTGAGACTGCAACCACCAATACCAAGCCTGCAACAATCGATCGCCCTTGATTCCAACTAGACGATAGATTGAATTCTGACGCAACTTTTCGGAGCGACGCTTCCCACCAAAATTAACAAATATATCTCGCAAAGCCAACACCAATCGCGATGTCCAATTAATCCACACCATCCCTGGCGTATTTTCAAACAATTTTTCCGAACCTATTTTGTATTGCTTCCGAAAAAATTGCTCCTGTTCTGTCGTTAAGTGATGCAAAGATTCTTTAGTAATCTCCTGAGCCATTTGCATCATGCTGGACTTCAGAGAATCTTGAGTCAAAGCCTGGGATAGCTGATGTCCCCAATGCTGGTGCTGCACTGCCGCCACCCGAAATACTCGGTCTAGATCTGTCTCTACCAGTTGACGATGTCCAGCCATCACCAGATCATTCAACATATCATGCAGTCGATCGGCAGTAATTTCCAGACTAGGCTCTGCTAAATAGGTAAGATGAGATTTCAGCTGCTGACGCTCTTGGCCAACTAGATCCGGCAAAGACTCATCCAACAAAAACTCCAGATAATCATCGGCAGTCATCGATAATCGAATTGATTCTCGTTGCACCAAACCACTAAAACACTTGACCGTCACCGGACTGACAATACCTTCAATTATCCTATTTAAACCATCCAGTCGCCCCCACAAAAAATCATTCGATCGCCAAGATTTTTTAAAAAGACCACCATTTACATAAAAATCATCGCCAGCTAACTTTTCTTGCTCGGACTTGCCCTGACCCCAACCCAGCTGAGCCGTAGCTGGACTAATTTTAATTGTAGACAAAGGTTCTTTTTGCTCCAAACCAGTCAAATATTCAAAAGGATAAAGCACCTGATCGAGATGTTCAAAGCTTTGAAATTTTTGCAATAGCGATGGAGCTGCCATAGCCGGTGAATTGTACAACAACATAGTAGTTGCCGATTCCACCTGGGTCAGCATACTCAGAAAACGCTGATTTCCCCGTTGATCGTAATGAAAGCGATTTTTATTCCAAAGGTACTGACCTTCAATCGCCGCCTTAGCCAGAACTTCGATTTTTTGCTGTAACTGCTGCCATATCGTTGAAATTTGCTCGGCAGGTAACCAGCCAGAGGGCATTTCATTAGCAGTTAGTGGTAGATTCAGAAACAGCTCCGATAAAGCTGCCATTCCATCAGGTTGCTCTGGCAAATCTTCTAAATTAGGTAAAGACAATGGTAAGTTTTGCACATCCAAAAAATAGCGATGTAGCCGAAAAATATATTCATAAACCAAAGGCCGCAGAAAATAATCTGACTTTTTAACACCCAACATGGCATAAAAATTGTCACTAATTACCAAATTACTCCAGAGTTTTTCTAGGCCAGCTTTGATTACTTCTAACAACTGAATACTCTGACCAATTTGTTTGATTAAGACTTCTAAATAAAAGCGATCGTTAGGAGACTTAGTGTCAATCAACTGTTCATGAATTTTGTGGGTCAGATACAAATGCTGACGCAAGCTGTAATCTACATCCAGTTGGGTCATCTGGGGGGCAAAGTTCTGGAGGCATTCTTCCCGCTGCTCCTTAGCCGCCTGACCAACATGATGATGAGTGAGTAATTGGGCGACTCGCTCTGCTTCTGATTGCCGACGACTATCACCACCAGCGGCCAAGCAGAGTAGTTGGGGAATTACTTGAGTCCGCAAGTTAATCAGCCGACTGCGCAGATAAATATTTTTTTGGATCTGTAGTTCAGTGTTGTGAGTTGGTGTGTCCAAACTAGCTTCGGCATGAGCCAACAATTCTTGGTAACGCTGTACTTTTTGATTGTGCTCTTGGAGGTGCCGCAAATCTGTTACCACGCTGTGGTACATCGGAATATCTAGTACCCGAGCTCGCACTTGAGGAGATTTAGATTTAGATGGATTGACTCTGGCCATCTCCGCTTGCTCACTCCATTTTTTAGGAGTTGGGTCAATATAGAACAACACTCGCTGTGTCCAGCGATTTAGCGTGCGGTAGTGAATTGCCCGGGTTGCTGGCATGAATGGTGCATTATCGAGCAAGCCGCCATCTAGAAAACTGATCTGTTTGCCCTCTAGGCGATGTTGCCAGGTTCTTTGATCTAGTTGCCCCCAAATTCCTAGCTGTCGATCGATCAAGTTCTGGGAGTTATTTAGATCAACCTGCACCATTGGAAACACCATCGGCAAAGCCGAGGTGAGACAACACAACTTAGCCAATGCCTGAAAAGTATGCTGGGGCATTGCTCCAGCCAAATCCAAGCTAAGCGGATTGAAAGGCTCTTTGCGCCCCTGACGATGCTTCAGATGAAATAGGCCATGATGGTCTTGAACTTCAGTAACCGTGCCACTGCCATCGAAAGTCCGATAAGTCTTGCCCCAAAAATCGGTGCCCGTTACAAACAGGTCTAATTCCCGAAACTGAGAGACCCATTCTCTTTCTGGAGGCGGTACCCGGCGCTGGAAAGCATTGACAAAAGCTGCTTCTAACTGTTGTTGTTGATAACTATCTCCATCTAACATGGTTCCAGCTGCCGCTGGTGATTGGCGCAGTAATTGATAAACATCACCGCTGTTTTGCCAAACTTCACTGAAAGTATTGAATTCTACGGTGTCGGTGTCGGTGCTATTGGTTAGGGCATAACTCAGCAGTACACTATTAATTCCACCCACAGAAGTTCCAGAGAGAGTATCGACAATAACATCAGCATCTACTAGCGCTTTGAGCAGCTTATATATACCACGCCCTCGCACAGCCTGATAAAACTCCTGACAAACACCACTCGTATAAATAGATAAAGAAATACCACTGTAGGCTACTAGCCCCAGACGAACTTCTCGACTAAAAGTTGGTTGACTGTCCGGTAATTCTGATTCCATGCTGTAAAAGTGTTAGCAAAGAGCCGCTAAAAACGGTTTCACTCTCCAAAATAATTCCTCTCATTATCCTAATCCATGATCAATTTTTCGGTAGGTTTAAAGTCATCAAAGAGACTATCAATTTTACATCTATTAACAAAAATGGCTGTCGCCACAATTTAGATCAAAAGTTAATCACCAAAGGGTTTGAGCATTAATATAACTAAAATCTCCTCTGCTATTGACATCTTTGGCGATGAGGATTTGATCGCATAAATCCGCTATTTGTCGCAAAGCCATATTACTCAACAATAAAAAAAATTGGATTAGAGATATCACTCCATCCTGCAATACTGAAATAATTAATTATGATGGTGTATTACATGGTAATTCATTGTCTTGTTTCTAGCTCACTTTACTTAATCGCCTTTGGATTGATCGCCATAGATTTTATATCCCAACCCCAATCATGGCCGGGGGATTACATCGCTCGACTATTCTCATAGCCCTTTTATCCTGGTCAAACTTGCTGTCAAAACTGATAGCCCGATCGATCGCCACAAGGCTTGAAAGACGATAGGCATCAAGCTAGAGTTGATAAAGAATATCTCAAATTTGCCCCCATGCAGACCCTGCCCTCCCTCCATAGCAATAGTATTACTGAGGCTCATAATCCACTTTGTACTGATGGTGTAATTCAACGCCGCCAGACCCGTCCAGTTCAAGTAGGGAGCGTCAC
>JAGVCD010000436.1 GCA_020059425.1 Chamaesiphon sp.
ATCTAAAATTGCCATCCCGGCTGCGATCGATAGTCCACCCAGTGGCAAGGCGCGTACCGGTAAATTATCCCCAGCAAAATTGGCAACTTCCGCGATTTGTTCGCGACTAGTCAACAACACACAGCTTTGATGGGAGCATTCCGCTACTTGTCTAAATAGCTCTCCGTAACCTTCATAACCTGCTAAATATTCGCGGGAACTACCACCCTGCAAAATCGATTCCACATTATCGAAGATCAACAAACAGCGCTGTTTTTGTAAATAGTGGATCAATCGAGCCAGATGAGTCTGGGGATCGATCGACAGGGTAATTTCCTGTTGTCGTGATAACAACGCGATCGTGTCTGCCAAAATATCCGACAAGGGCGGGGCATTACGTAGCGATCGCCAGACCACAAAATCAAATTCGGTGGGTAGCTGCTGCGCCAGTTTCACTGCTAACGCCGTTTTCCCCATTCCTCCCATTGCCAAAATTTCGATCAAGCGACAGCGATCTTTGGTAATCCATTTTTCTAGGGTTTTCAGCTCGGTAGTGCGGCCATAAAAAGTCGAGACATCAATCGCCTCGCCCCAAAAGTACTGGCGTTCTAGTTCGACTGCGGCTAAAGACTGCTGATAACGTGCTAAGACCGATCGGATATTTTTTTTGTTAACGGTTTCACCCAAGGATTGAGTGAGAATTTGCCAAAGTTTAGAGCCAACTTCTCGAATATACTCAACGGTGTAAGTCGATCGATCGGCCATCTCGGGATAGGATTCCCCTGCTAAGGCCCCGGCCAAAACAGTCATCTGCACATCATTGAACCCGGGCAATCCGCGAGACACCATCAGGGTATCAATACTTTTTAACAATGGCGTAATCTGCACTTCTTAGTCGCTGTGGCCTAGGATAGGATTAAACACCATCACAGTATCATTTAAGCAACCAGAAAAAGTAGTATTTGTAACTAAATTAGCTTTCCGGCCTAAAACTTATAGAACCCATTTGGTATCTAATCCCTTACTGGTAAGCTCTCTGCCCACATGGGTTCCATTATTCCTTACAGCAAGTACTCACAATTCCTCAACTGTTTAATCCTATTGGCTACTGGGTTGATAAGAACGGCATTTCTGAATCCCTTACATTGCAACAAAAAGATCCTAAATGGGTTCTATAGGCAAAACCGAGGAGTTCTGGCCAAGACTGGGGAGATGTAGTCATTAATTTTCATTCATTGTAATTAGCAATTACTTTGGTGACTTTTCCGACAGCATCGATTTCCATCAATTCTCCAGACTTAGTGCCCTTTTGATTGATGTAGTAAAGCACCACACTGGATATGCCCCACATCACATCTAGTAACTCAAATTTCAGATTAGGATAAGCCGCTAACCCTTTTTGAAAATAAGCCCGGAGGGCATCTTTACCTCTAACTGTCCCGCTGGGATCGTCTAAGATTTGGGCGGCGATCGGAGAAATCAGCACTACATCTTCTTGATAGTGAGACAGAATCCGATCGAGATCATGGGAGTTCCAAGCTGCGATCCATTCAGCGGCCAATATTTGGACTTGTTCTTTAGTTAGCATTATTTCTTCTCCGAATTAAGTTGGGATGATTTCATATGGATTCATCTGTTTTTCTGCCAGAAATTAAATACATCATCGCTCCACCACTAGAGTGAAATGTTTCATTGAGAAGCGATTGTTTGACTAATTGATTTCCTTGCAACATTCGCAACCAATGAGTTTCAAAAGCTGCTGCTGTTCCACCGCCAGCGAGGAAATAACGTAATGCCTCATCCTGCTCCCAAGTTCCTCGATCGATCCAATCCAAACACCCTTGTTTACTAACTTGCTGCTCTTTCGACGCATAGGGCGGAAACATCGGAGAGGTTTTATCTCCGATATAGACTTGGATATTTTGCAACCCAATTTCAGCAAAATAGCCAGGAATCAAGTCACCAAGAGAATTATTGCCTTCGCCTAATTTGATTTTTCCGCGTTCGCAGGTCATATGAAATTCCACATCTTGGCAGATCTGTTCGATCGATTCTCCCGCGCTCAAATTACTAAACATCAGCCTGTTTGCTAAATTATTAGGCTCGGCAACGACCAGCAATCCCCCTGGCTTCAATACACGCAACATTTCTTGTAATGCTGCTATTGGATTGGGCACATGGATCAGTAGAGTTTGGCAAGTAACTAGATCAAAGGCACAATCCGGAAAGGGAATTGCTTCAGCAGTACCAAGTTCATAGCTAAATCGTTGCTCTAGTCCCGATTTTTGCGTTGGCAAAGCCTCTCCTCTGGAGAATCGGCAGTTAGCATCTTCGATCCATTTAGGCTCTCGATCGATTCCCACCACAGTGGCATTAGTCGGTAGAATTTGAGCAAGAATTTGTCCCCAATGTCCTTGCCCACAGCCAACATCTAGCACAGTGTTGATATCTTGAACTTGCCACCGTTGCCCCATTAGCTGCAAAAAATCTAGATTCCACCAGAAATCTCGGGCATCATTGAAATAATCAGCGGAGTGAAGTTTTTGGTTAGTTTGCTCAGACACTAGAATTCCCTCAAATATAGACTTCCATCGGCCAAATTTGACCGATGGAATTATACTTTCTTAAGCTTTAACTAATAAACCACTATGACGCAACAGTGCTTCAGCTGCTGGCTCCCGGCCTCGGAAAGACTTAAAGACTTCCAAAGGTGGCTGACTGCCACCCAAGGCTAACACCGTATCGCGGAACCGACGACCAGTTTTTTGAACCGCTTCCACATCATCCAACCCAGCATCTTCAAAAGCACCAAAAGCATCGGCACTTAATACTTCTGCCCATTTATAGCTATAATAG
>JAGVCD010000048.1 GCA_020059425.1 Chamaesiphon sp.
GCGATCGATTGTCAGCAGGATTGATAGACTACGCCCAAATCGGACTTAAATCCAGAGTGAATCCAGGCAGAACATCCTCACCACTCAAAGTCATCGGAGCATCGATCGCTTCCACCGCACACCCTAACCGATAAATTTCTACCTGCCGATCTTGAGGATTAATCAGCCAACCCAACCGTACCCCATTATCTTGATATTCTGCCATTTTTGCTTGCAATGGTGGCAGCCGATCTGTTTCAGAACGCAACTCAATCACAAAATCTGGAACGAGCCGAGCAAATTTTTTCCGTTCATCCCGACTCACCGCCTCCCAACGGGAGAGTTCAACCCAAGCCGCATCAGGAGATTTTTTACTACCATTCGGTAGCGTAAACACAGTCGAAGAGCTAAAAGTCTTACCTAGTTTAACTTGGCGATTCCAGATCACCAGATCTCCCAACAATTCTGATTCGTAATTACCGCTTTCTACACCTACTGGTGACACCATAACTAAAGCTCCTTTAGCGGTCAACTCGAACGATCGATCAGGATTTGCTTCACACACTCGATCAAACTGTTCAGCGGTAAATTTCACTGTACTGAGATCTATTAAACTAGGATCTAATGTCGAGATCGCAGCGTTTGTCATAAAACCTCCAACTACTTATCTTCACTAGATTATACTCAATCAAATTAGTTTCGTAGGTCGGCGAATTTCCACGAAACTAATGAAATAATTGCGATCGATTAAACTACTACAACGTCCCAAAGCCTTTTTTCTTTTTCTTGGGCTTTTGCTGCTTGGGAGCACCACCGCCGCCTGGACCACCCGGAAAACCAGCAGGAAAATTACCCTGAGTCATTTGCTGCATCATCGATCGCATCCGGGTAAAATCGGCGACTAGCTTATTCACTTCCGTTTCAGTGCGCCCACAACCCTTGGCAATCCGCCGCCGCCGACTGGGAGTTTTGGCTAGCAACTCTGGATCTAGCCGCTCAGCTTTGGTCATGGAACCAATCATCGCTTCAACCTTCTTCAGTTCGTCTTCGCCTTTTTTGAGCTGATCATCCGAAACCTTGCTCATGCCTGGAATCATCTTCAGCAGACCGCCAAAAGAACCCATGTTCTTGATCATCCGCATTTGCTTAATAAAATCATTGAAGTCAAATTTGGCTTCCATGATTTTGGCTTGCATTTTTTCGGCATCGGCAATGTCCACTTCTTCCTGGGCGCGTTCTACCAAGGTCAACACATCACCCATACCCAAAATCCGGGAGGCCATCCGATCGGGATAGAAGGGTTGCAAAGCTTCGACTTTTTCGCCGACCCCCACAAATTTGATCGGCTGGCCAGAGATAGCGCGTACCGACAGCGCGGCCCCCCCACGAGTATCGCCATCGAGCTTGGTGAGAATCGCCCCGGTAATACCAATTTGTTCGTGGAAGGCCAGTGTGACATTAGCCGCTTCCTGACCAGTCATGGAGTCGATGACGAGTAAAATTTCCTGGGGCTGGAGAGCGTTTTTAACTTCTACCAGCTCGGCCATCATTTTAGTGTCGATTTGCAAACGCCCAGCGGTATCGATAATGACGGTATCAACCCCGAGTTCCTTAGCTTTGGCTAGACCCTGGCGAGCAATTTCGACAGGGTTACTGTCTATGCCCATTTCAAACACCGGCACATCGATCTGTTTACCAAGAGTGATTAATTGATCGATCGCTGCTGGCCGATACACGTCGGTGGCTACTAATAAGGTCGATCGATTCTCTTTCTTCAGATGCAATGCTAATTTGGCCGTCGCCGTCGTTTTACCAGCCCCTTGCAAACCGGCCATCAAAATAATGGTAGGAGCTTGATCGGCGTGAGCTAGCGGGACATTGGTTTGTCCCATCGTCTTAACCAGCTCATCGTAGACAATTTTGATGAACTGCTGCTCCGGGCGTACCCCAGATATAACTTCACCACCTTGAGCCGCTTCTTCAACTTCTTTGACAAAGTTAGTGACCACCTGTACATTGACATCCGCTGAAATCAAAGCCCGTCGCACTTCTCGCAAGGCTTCTTGAATGTTGCTAGATTTGATTTTGTCCTGGCCACGCAGTTTTTTCCAGGCAGATTCAAAACTTTCAGCTAATGAGTCAAACATAGGTCGGTCAATCAAAGAAGTTACAGATAGTCTCTTTTATGATAAACCGCCATTGGCCTGCCATGCTAATCACAAAATTTGTCTTCAACACTACCAAGCTGAATACACCTTACTGATCACTAAGATGGTAGACCTCTAAAGAGCTTGATTAAATCTTTGTCTGATAGAGTCTTATCTGATTTTTCTCCCATAAAATAGCAGCTGGAAGACGCATCAAGAGCACCTGGTTTATCAAGAAGGAGATAGTCAAAATACTTGAGATAGAAAGATGTAAAACTGCCAAACACCCGTAGCAAGGCTCTAGTTACTTTAGATGTGGCAAAACTTCTCAAAAAATATTGGTAAGACCAAGCCAGAGCCATCCCTGGACCACAAGCGGCACCGCTATCAATCTCTTCAAACCGTCGAAACAAGCGACGATGTCCTAAATGAGTAAAGCGGGTAAAATCATACCGATTGGCGTGAACCTGTTGCATGAAAGGTGTTTCGGCGTAAACCACCCCATTATCTTTCAAAACC
>JAGVCD010000017.1 GCA_020059425.1 Chamaesiphon sp.
CCCAGTTTTTCTCTGATAACTTCGCCTTTTTCTCGAAAACCGGCCATTACGGCAGTGCCATCTTTCACAAATAATGGTCGCTTTAATAACATAGCATCTTGGGCAAAAGCATCGATCCACTGCTCATCACTCCAATCTTGCTTTTCTTCGCCCAGCGATCGATAAGATTGGCCAGAAGTGTTGCGTAATGGTTTATTACCTAAAGATTTGACCCATACCGCAATTTGCGATCGACTGGGTTGATCTTCTTTGGTATTCACAAATTCATATTCGATGCCGCTAAAATCTAACCACTGCAAAGCCTTCTTGCAAGTGCCACAGTTAGGAATGCCGTAAATTTGCAAAGACATTTCAAAAAACTCTAAAAACTTAGTAGTAGCCGACTTCCGGCTGTAGTTGCGGTGTCTCGAAGTTGGATGGATCGTAGATATAACGAGTGGCATCTTCTTCTAAACGGTTGATTTGGTAAGCTTCCATGGTATTGGTAGCTCGTAACCCAGCCAGATAGCCATCTAGATACATCCGCAAGTCATCAAAGCGATAGCCCCGATTCCACATCTCGACTACCGCGTCCGTGATTTTTTGATAATGACGAATTGTTTCGGTTTGTTGCAGCATGTTGTCAATTCCTCCAAATCAATACCAGAATATATCAGATTTTACAAACTGTCTTGACGGATATCCGTCTATTTTGCCCAACATATTAACAAAATGTTAGCTTTGCTCTAACTAGCAATATAACTGATAGTACACTGGAGTTGTGACTAGTGGGATTACCTTTCCTTAACAAACTTGTCATGTTTTTTTAAACATGGTGGTGTTAATAGCTTGCAGATAGCTGAATAGAATCCCTCACAATCGAAATAAAATGACAGATAATCTGTCTTACACTGCTATCTACTACTCAGTGATCCGCCCATGTCCGTAATTGCAGTGGTGATAGGCAATCCGAACCTTCGATCAATCTTAACAACCCAACTTCAGCAACAGGGTCATCAGGTGCGCCAAACAGCCAGCATGGCCATGGCTCAGCAAGAGATTACCCGTTTGCTGCCCGATATAGTGATTGTCGATTACGATTTGGCCGATGGCAGTGGCACTGAACTTTGTCAGTGGCTGCGGATCCACAGCAACACTCTGATTTTGATGTTATCGACCCGGCTCACCGAAGCCGAAATTGTGACTGGCCTAGAATTTGCCGATGATTACCTGAAAAAACCTTTTGGGATGAAAGAATTTTTGGCGCGGGTAACGACATTACTGCGGCGATCGCGTACCAATGTTTTGCCTTCGGAGATTGTGCATGGAGATTTACAGGTCGATTTGGTAAGGCGGCGGGTGTATTGCTATCAGAAGGCCATCGATCTCACCCCCCAAGAATTTAGTTTGCTCTACGTACTGCTGCAAAGTCATGGCCAACCAGTCAGTCGGATGGAATTGCTGCACCGGGCTTGGGATGAAAACATGGGCAGTAGTCGTACTGTCGATACCCACATTTTATCTTTGCGCAAAAAATTACCCCAGACCGATGCGATCGTCACTGTCCGGCAGTTTGGTTATCAGCTAAATATTCCCCAATTGGCGATCACCCCGCCGAGCCATTAAAATGTGGGGTGAAGTAGTTTTATCAGCCCATGCCAGCAACTGTTAGTTTAATCCGTGCCGAGACCTACGCCGAAGCAACCCTCCGACAGTCCATTATCGATGTCTTAGCGCCATTGGGCGGCATGGCAGCTTTTGTGAAACCAGGGCAGCGAGTGTTGCTGAAACCTAATCTGTTAACTGGTGCCCGACCAACCAAAGAATGTGTCACCAGACCAGAGCTAGTTAAATGTGTCGCTCAACTGGTGCAAGAAGCCGGTGGTCAACCTTTTTTTGGTGACAGTCCAGCCTTTGGTAGTGCCCATGGTGTGGCTAAAAACAATGGCTACCTGCCAATGATGGAAGAGATTGGCCTGCCAGTAGTAGAGTTTCATGGTCAGCGTTACAGTACTGCTAGCGACAGCTTTGATAACTTGTTGCTGAGTAAAGAAGCGATGAACGCTGATGTGGTGATTAATTTGCCCAAGGTCAAGTCCCACATGCAGTTGACGATGACTTTAGGAGTCAAAAATTTATTTGGTTGTGTACCGGGCAAAATGAAAGCCTGGTGGCATATGAGTGCGGGCAAAGATGCCGATACTTTTGGTGAAATGTTGGTAGAAACGGCGCGAGCGATCGATCCCGATCTGACAATTATCGATAGCATTATTGGCCATGAGGGGAATGGACCCAGTAGCGGGGAACCGCGTGAATTAGGTGTGTTGGGCGCATCTGCCAATGTCTTTGCCTTGGATCTAGCCATGCTGGAAGTATTGAATGTGGATTGGCAGTTGGTGCCAACAGCCGCCGCCGCCCAGCGTTTAGGTTATGCGCCCACCGAAATCGAATTTCCATTATGCCGACCAGCGGATTTAAGCCTGAGTGACTGGAAACTACCAGAAGCTTTGATGCCGATCGACTTCGCCCTGCCCCGGGTCATCAAGTCCACTTTCCGGCATCTCTACATTCGGTTTATCCGCGAGCCGATGAATGCTTACCAAAAAACCAACTAACCAA
>JAGVCD010000346.1 GCA_020059425.1 Chamaesiphon sp.
CCATAATATTTAATCTTTATTAGAGAGGTTCCTAATGCCTAATCAAGTTGTAACTAATGTTGGCGACAGCCAAATCGGTAACTTAGCAACTCCGGTCAACTCTTCCGGTATTGTTAAAGCTTTTATCGGCAATTTACCTGCTTACCGTCAGGGCTTATCAGCACAACGCCGAGGCTTAGAAGTAGGCATGGCACATGGCTATTTGCTAATTGGTCCTTTCACTTTGTTAGGCCCACAGCGTAACGGCGAACATGCTCATCTGTCGGGTTTACTAGCAACTATTGGCTTGGTAGTAATTTTGACTGTTTGCCTATCACTGTACTCCAGTGTTATGCCTGCTGCTCCTTTAGCTAGTGTGACTGTTCCCAACATGCCCGCCGACCTCAAGGGTCAAGCTGGTTGGAATGAGTTTACTACTGGCTTCTTAATCGGTGGTATGGGCGGTGCGGGTTTTGGCTATGTATTATTGGCTAATATTCCCATGCTTAATAGTTTGGCTCCTTTTTAAAGGTTGTAGTCCAAATATCTTCCGATAGAGGCGTATTGCATTACGCCTCTAATTTTTTGGTATTTTAAAGTTACTTTATGTCAGGTTTAGGAGATCAATTAAGTATCGAAATCAGTCACAATATTCAATATTTCACATAGAAATAAAACTTCATTTCAATATTCAAGTCTTTTTTCAACCACAAATATGTAGAATTCTGATATTTTGATTTTGTTTTACAGGAAATTAATATGTCATTGCTAGAGGATTTAGTCCGGGCTTACGCCAAAACTGACCTGCCAAAAAAATGTCAAGAGGTAGGTATCAACACCAATTTAATTAACGAAATAAATTGGCCTCATTTAAAAGAAGCTAGTTTGGCGCAGTGGTTATACACCTCAGCCAATGGCACTCGCAAACTAGCCGTCAGCGCCAATAATTTTGCTAATTTGCCCTACCGCCCAGAGATGATTGGGTTTGCTGACAAAATATCCACCCAACTGAATCTTGATCAACCCAGTGGTAGTGATTTTTGTAAATTTGCCAGTGTCGATCGATTCATTACCGGCTACTGGAAGTTTTTAACCCGTGCTCCCTATCAAGGTTTAGAAAAAAATACCGGTTCTGCTGAAACTTTTTTGGGTTTTATTACCCAACAGGGATTTTCTTCTGACCCCAGTTACGTCAAAAAGATAGTAGCTTTAATCCCCACTGCTCGTGATTTATTAGTACAGGCAACAGGTGGCAGTGGCTCCTCAATGCCGAATAAATTGACAATCATGGGGGCTCCCAAAATAGTCGAAGCCGGGGTGGGCTTTAAAATCGATGGCACTGCCCGGATTATCGATCGAGGCAAGACGCTGACGGTCAATTTGGGTGACAAAGTAGCGTTGAGTAAAGTAGTAGTAAGCGATACTGGTAAGTGGCAATTCAAAGGGGTATTTAATCAAGCAGGCGATCGCACTGTCCAGATTTCTAATGGTGCCGAGCAAGTCACTGCTCGAATTCGTGTCATTAAGCCAGCTCTATCTAGCAGTAAATTGATAATCGCTAGTAGTGTGGGGACTAATGGGGTAAACATCCCAGCTGATATCAAAATCATCAAAGCCAGACTCCAAGAACTAGGATATAAGTGGGTTGGTGATCCTGATGATGGCACTATCACGACTGGTACCAAGTTAGCAATCCAGCTTTTTCAATCGATCATCTATGGAGCCAGCAATATTAGTGGTGCTGATGGCCGCATCGATATCAATGGATTTACTCTTTCTTGGCTAAGAGCTAGTAATGCTCCCCGCTGGGTAACCATGCCAGCCTCGGACAGGTCTATTAGTTTGTATAACTACGAGCAGGAAGATACTAACGATCGACACGACTATGGCACCGACTGGTTGGCAACAGCTTTAAGAGCGATCGCCAGATCCTATCATGATAGCTTTCGGAGCAATAATCCCACCAGTGCTCCACTGACGATTAATGATGTAAGTATTCCGCAGGGTGGTGATACACCCGATCACTCTGGTCATGAGACTGGTTTGATGTGCGACCTGATGCTGCCCCGCAAAGATGGGAAGGTCGGTGGTATTACCTTTAGAAGTGAAGAATATGACCGCAGAACAACCAAGGCGATGCTAGTAGTGATTAAAAATTATTATTTGGTACGGAAAGTTCTCTTTAACGATCCAGTTCTGATCCAAGCTGGCTGGTGTCGGCCAGCGCCAGCCCATGATGACCATATCCATTTTGAAATTAATCCCCCACCCCGCCAGTAGTCAGGTGGCTTTTAACTCATACTCTGGTACGCAGCCAATCTTTATTATTAAGTTCTGTAGAAATACGATCGCAGCAGCAACAATCAAGTCTAATCTGAGAACCATCAAAGCATTAGTGAGATTAAATACAGACTGTACCTATCTGTAGTGCTCCGTTAGTAAATATTTGATTAAGAGCGCTGCTACCCGCAGATTTTGGTGAAGCAAAACCAATCTTTGCCCCCCGCCAACCAAATTTGGGGCGTAGCGATAGTTCTCGGGGACTCGCGGGCAACCATTCGGAATCGCTGATTTCTGCTCATCCATTTCTCATCCTCCTAGAGGTTCAGTCATGAAAGACGCAAGTAGCTGCCGTATCTGTAACGTGGGCCTAGTTGGCCCCTACCTCAGTGGCAAAACGACATTACTAGAAAGCATTCTCTCGATTACCCATAGTATTTCACGCAAAGGAAAAGTCAAAGACCGCAACACCGTGGGCGATAACATACCAGAAGCCCGCGATCGCCAAATGAGCGTGGAAGTTACCGCCGCCACCACCATTTACGAAGATGTGCAGTTTACCTTTATCGACTGCCCAGGATCGATCGAATTCAGCCAAGAAACCTACAATGCACTCACCGGTGTGGATATCGCCGTAGTAGTCTGTGAGCCAGTGATTGAGAGAGCTTTAACTCTCTCCCCCCTATTTAAATTTTTAGACGATTGGGAAATTCCCCATCTGGTATTTGTAAATAAAATGGATCGATCGAACGTCGAATTCATCGATTTACTCCATGCCTTACAGCACGTTTCGAGCCGCCCCCTGATCGCCCATCAGTATCCCATCCAGCAAGGCACCGAACTATTGGGATTCATCGATCTAGTGACCGAGCAAGCCTACCATTACCAGTCTGGTAACAATAAATCAGTGGCTTTCCCTGCTCATTTACAAATTGCCGAAAAGGTGGCGCGCACCGAAATGCTAGAGGAACTAGCCAACTTTGATGACCACTTACTAGAAAAATTATTAGACGAAATCGAACCCAACTCCGCTGATATTATGCGCGATCTGCGCTTGGAATTAGGTGCCGATTTAATAGTGCCCGTCTGTCTGGGCGAAACAGATCAAGACTATGGGGTACTGTCGTTACTGCAAGCCCTAGTCCGCGAAGCTCCTGATGCCAGCGCCACCGCCCAACGCCGTGATCTAAAACTCGGTGATGGGGTAATGGCGCAGGTAATCAAGACTTTCTATACCCTCCAAGGTGGCAAAATGTCACTGGTGCGAGTCTGGCAAGGAATGTTAACCGATGGCATGACCCTCAATGGGATCAGGACTAGCGGTATTTATCGGCTGCAAGGTCAACAAAGTCAAAGCCTCCAAATGGCGCAGGCCGGTGAAATCGTAGCCTTAGGGCGGCTGGAAGGCATCGCTACTGGAGCGACCCTCAGCAATCGGCCAGTCACCCACGAGTTACCGCAGGCGAAACCATTACCGCCGGTCTATGCCCTAGCCATCGTCCCAAGTAACCGCAATCATGAAGTGAAACTCAGTGCGGCTTTGAACAAAATCTGCGAAGAAGATCCGGCACTCCATTGGGAGCAACATGGTGACACCCATGAGGTGATTCTATGGGGTCAAGGCGAGATTCATTTGCAAGTAACGCTCGATCGACTGCGCCGCAAATACAACTTACCCATGCAAACTCATTTGCCCCAGATTGCCTACAAAGAAACCATTCGGCAACCCCTGGCCGATAGCCACGGTCGTTACAAACACCAATCTGGCGGTCATGGACAGTTCGGTGATGTCTATCTCAACATCCAGCCCTTGCCTCGGGGAACAGGCTTTAGCTTCCAAGAAAAAATTGTGGGTGGTGCTGTGCCTAAACAATATATTCCTGGTGTGGAGACTGGGGTGCGGGACTACCTCGCCCATGGCCCACTGGGCTTCCCAGTAGTAGATGTGGCCGTGACTCTCACCAATGGTTCTTATCACGCTGTGGATAGTTCGGAGCAAGCCTTTAAAAATGCCGCTCGGTTGGCCATGACCGAAGGAATGCAAAAATGCCAGCCGACTTTGTTGGAGCCGATCGAAACCATCCAAATCTCCGTCCCCGCAGAATTCACCTCTAAGGTTTTGCAACTAGTCAGCGGTCATCGTGGTCAAATCTTGGGCTACGATTCCAAAGCGGGCTGGGCTCACTGGGATGTAGTCGATGCCTATCTACCCCAAGCCGAAATGCAAAATTTCATTGTGGAACTGCGTTCCCTATCATTGGGAGTTGGCTGCTTCACTTGGGCAGATCATCATTTACAAGAAGTACCAGAAAATTTGATCGATCGCATCCTAACTCCGCCAGTTAGCGCCTAGCTCTAAGTCGCTTGGGGATAAGCCTGCCACAGATCAGTAGTCTGGCGCAGGCTACTCCAATCACCATTACCCAAAATAAGATGATCCAAAAGCGGAATATTCAACAATTCAGAGCCAGCCAACAATTGCTTGGTCAAACTCAGGTCTTCAGCACTCGGGTCCAGGCTACCGCTAGGGTGATTGTGCGCCACAATTACCCTAGTGGCTCCTTGACGCAGCACTTCCCGAAAAATTTCTCGAGGTGGCGCAAGGGTTTCGGTAGCAGTGCCGATCGTAATGATGTGAGTACCCAATAAGCGATTTTTGACATCGAGCAGCACCACCGCAAATTTTTCTTGAGTCATCCACATCAGCTCGTGGCTTAAAGCCGCCGCCGCCGCGCCGGGGCTATCAACAATTGTCTTTTCGCCCGGTTTAATTTGAAAGGTTCTTTTGCCTAATTCAATGCCAGCCAAAATTGTGGCGGCTTTGGCGGGGCCCACTCCCAGAATGGTGGTTAGCTCCGCCGGGGTAATTTCTCGCAACTTTTCTAGGGGGTCACGTTGGGACTGTCCTAGTTCAGACAAAATATAGGTTCCTAGCCCAACAGCAGAAAGCTTGCCCGGTCCTTGCCCAGTACCTAACAAGATCGCCATCAGCTCAGCAGTACTGAGTTGTTTGGCTCCATGAGACAGCAGCCTTTCCCGTGGTCTTTCATCCACAGGCATGTCCGTAATCCGCAGGCTGTAGGTCATAGTCGGCAATTCAAAAGATATTCCGATTATGGCCAACCACTTGGGTTAATGAGCAGAGCTAATTGGCGGAAAATTTCTCTCGGACTGCATATTAAGCCATCCGGCATTCGATCGCCCACCGCGCCAACTCCGTGCGGTTATTTAAGCCAGTCTTACCTAACATGTTAGAAACATGGCTTTCCACGGTTCTTTGACTAAGGCTCATCTGCTGGGCAATGTCTTTGTTAGCCAATCCTTTAGCCACTAACTGCACCACCTTCACTTCCGTTGGCGTTAACTCCACCGACGGATTCACCTGAATCATCGTGTCATTAAGAGTTCCGGTATCGCCATGCTTAATCAACCGACCAGACTGTTTAAGCGAAGATTCCACCTGCGCCACCAATTCCTCTGGCTCAAAGGGCTTCACCATATAAACATCTGCGCCTAAGTTCAAACCCTTAATTCGATCTTGACTTTGACCCTTGGCCGATAGAAATAGCACCGGAATCCAGCTAGCTTGATTTTGCTTACGCAGTTCAGTTACGAACCCATAGCCATCCATTTCCGGCATCATAATATCGCAAATAATCATATCCGGCAGTTCATGAGTCAAAATCTCTAATGCTTCCCGGCCATTTTCAGCGGTAACAACTTCGTACCCCCGAAACTCCAGATAGTCTTTGACTAACAAAATTAGATTGGGATCATCATCGACCAGCAACAATTTCTTTTGATTTTTGCTGTTGAATGCTTTCATGATTTTGGGGCTGTCTTATCAACTAAGTTTGGCATTATCTGGTGAGGCTTAAACCATGATGTGAAAATCACACACACATCCACTAGGCAATTGTACGGTTTATTAAGTACCCTAGAACACTTTGCTCAACTTATACCTAATCAAGATGAGCTGAAAGTGGCTGCTGCACAAAAGCATAAGCTGAAACAACTTGGTTATTGAGAATATGCTCTTGGATGATTTGCTCGATCACTGCCGGAGTAACGGAGTGGTACCAAACACCATCAGGGTAAACCACCATAATTGGCCCCTGCTGACAAACCCGCAAGCAGTTGGCTTTGGTGCGAAAAACACAACTAGGGCGATCTGGTTGCGGCTGGAGCAAACCTAGTTCCTGCAATCTTTGCTTAAGATAGTCCCAAGAGACCAAACTAGCGGCTCGATCGATACATTTTGGTTTGCTGGCATCCGCGCAAATGATCAGATGCCTCTCAATACAATCTAAGCCCAGAGCCCGGACAGAGATTTGCAGATCGACTGGTTCATCCTTTCTGGCCATCTTCAATCACCACTTTTTGCGAAAATCCCCAAGCAAAAATCAAGGCAATAGCTACTACCATTACCCATTCTGGCGGTACCAAGCTGGGCTGTAGCGCTCTGGTTGCTAGCCTTAGACCAACTAAACCTACGGTGGTGTAGCCCGCATTTTCCAAATTCACATATTCATCCAACCACCGAATAAATAAACCAGCCATAAAACGCAACGTAATCACTCCGATCGTCCCTCCGGCCAATACTAACCAAGTATTACTAGAGATGGCCGTGGCAGTAGTCACACTATCTAAAGAAAACGCTAAATCAGTGACCCCAATCAGCGGAATCACTTGCCAAAGAGATGTATATTCAACCTTGTCGGAGACTCCGGCACCATCCTCAGATTGTTGACTGCTAAAATGCTGGTAAACCAACCACAGCAAGTAAATTGCCCCCAAGAGCTGAAACTGCCAATATTGATTAACCCAGGTGGCCGTGAGTATCAGGGTCATCCGCAAAACATAAGCTACTACCAATCCTAAATTCAGAGCTTGATCGCGGAGTTTTTCATCTTTGAGGTTTTGGGCGATCGCTGCCAGGGCAATGGCATTGTCAGCAGAGAGGACAGCTTCTAAGGCCACGAGAACCACCAGCAAAGCTGGGACTTCAGCTCCCACATGCCAGGGAGACTGCAAAATTTGATCTAGCATTAACGATTATTCAGGACAATTCTAGCTACTCCGAGTCTAACTTAACTATTGCAGGTTATTACAAAATCTTACTGAAAGCTAAAATTTGGTAGAAATAATGGAAATATTAACTGTGTATGACCCATGGAGGAAAATCAACTGATGACTGATACTCAAGTTTATATCGCTTTGGCGGTAGCCCTAATTCCTGGCATCTTAGCTTTGCGCCTGTCTACCGAACTTTATAAGTAACTAGACCGTAAGTGTGACACAATTCATACTTTTTGTAGCATTGCAAAATACATGCTAGTCTAACCGGGGTAACTGTGAAGTGCCCTGTTTTATTGCATAGCCTCAAACTTTATTGATGATCTTGGGCAAATTAAATCATATGAGCGCTCTACCATCTCCTGTGCAGACAAAACTATCCAAACAACGTCGCCCGGTAGCAAACTTCCGGCCACACCCTCAAACCAGAAGAAGCAACATTGTACAGCAACAGAAGTTGCTCTCGGTAGTTGGCAAAATTATAATTTATTCAGCTTTCAGTATCTTGGGTGTTGTCTCCCTCGTAACCTTGACCAAGTATAACGTTGAGCATCAAAGCAAGCTGAATCAACTACAGTCTGTCATCAAAGAAGCAGAACAACGGGCACAACTGAGCAATGAAAATTTCCAAAGATCTTTTGGTACACATCGCTCCCAAGAGTTGATGCAGGAAAACAGCTATAAAGTTGCCCCCGGTCAGCAGCCCATCATTATTTATAACCAAGACAATGACCAGGATCGCTAGACTCCGGTCCAGATTAGATTCTCCTCGTATCAGCCACTAATTAATCAAAACAAAAGGGCAACACCTGGGATAGTGTTGCCCTTTATTATTGAGTGAATCTCCAAAATTTTAAACTACATGAAAGTAGAAAGCCGCACCCAGAATAGTATATGTAGCCAAAAGTAAAACTCCTTCCAGCCAGTCCGATCG
>JAGVCD010000047.1 GCA_020059425.1 Chamaesiphon sp.
CATGACTGCTACTGTAATAGCGGCAGCTCCACCGGCTAAACTACCAAGAACTAAAGGCTTTTTGCCCAAAGGTGGGCTACTTAGACTAGCTAGTGAACCACTAATATCACTGCGGCTGTCCATACGGCCACCCACAACTGCGCTGTCCTCAATGCCACTGTTAATGAAAGTGGAAGTGGAATCAAAGGAGGTTACATTGGATGAGTTGATGCTACCGGACAATTGCTTGCCGTGATCAATATCAGAAGAACCTAGTAAACCAGAAGGTTCTGGCAGTCCAAAAGAAGATGATTTGGTTCGATCGATAAATAAGTTCTGAGAGTCTTCTGGGGGATTAGCCACCGGGAAAACTTCTTCTAGGAAAGCCGAGTTGGAAACATTCACCTTACCTTTAGCTACCTCGTTGGCCAAAAATCCAGAAATAAAATCAGAAGTGTTTTCTGGTTGATCATTCAGCATCCAAGAATTAGAGGGAGCATCGTCCAAAAGTGTTTTATCACTATTACCATTTACGGGCTCTACAGCATTTGGCTGGGGTGTTGATGCCTCAACATTTTCGTAGGTAGCTGTAATTTTATGGAAGGGATCACTAGCAAAAGCTTCCGTAGCTGGTTCGCCGCTGGGATAATCGAAAGCAAAAGCATCTGTTAGAGTATCTTGCTCATTATTATGGAAACCAGTATGTGTAGGTGTAGTGCTGAAAGTATGATCAGATTTTTGATTTCTTAGGAAACCAGTAGATTCCACTTGAAATAAATCACCAGGATCTCCTCCTCCCAGCTTGCTAGCTTCAATGTCAAATTCATCATCGATCGTCAGCAAATCTGGCTGCTGCCAAGTCATTAACTCCAGCTCGCTTTGATCATGGGGCAGTTGGTCTAGTCGGTGACCACCGGAGTCACCCTGTAAATGACTCTTAGCATAGGCAATACCATCTCGGGCATATTGTAAAGACTGTTCATCATTGGCAATTTTTAGAACATGCTCATACTCTTGACGACCAGTTTCATACTGTTGAAGTCCGTAGCAATAGATATGTCCACGTAATAATCGGGTGTTGGAGTTATTAGCATAGGCGGGGAGTAGTTGGTCAATAATTACCGCTGCCTTGGAGTAATCACCCTGGGAGTAAGCCTCTTCCGCCTGCTGATACTCTTTAAGGAAGTATTCCTGATCGTAATTGGGAGTAGAAACCATGATAGAACCTGATTAACTGTACTATGAGTGCAGAATTAAAATAAATGAACCAAGATTTTAATTAACTAACGTATAAAATGGAAATCTGTAAAAAATATTACTGGTGAGAAAATAATTATTTTCATATATCTAACTTGCCCAACGAGCCGACGATAAAATCGCAACCTGGTCCAATAAATACAGATGCCCATTTTCTTGATCGCCTGGAACGTATCCACCTTTGACAAAAGATAATGTACTATCTGATAAGTCTTGAGCGCTGGTCAGACTATTAATATTTAGCCATTCAGTGTTGGCAACGCTATAGATGGCAAAGCCCATGACTGTTTCGTGCTCTTCTACCACCAATATGGAAACTTCTGTTCGGTCAGTATTGACCAGAACTGTGTCTCCGAGGAACTGTCCTAGATCGGCAACCCAAATGACTTGACCGCGCCAGTTAAATGTTCCAAGTAGTAACGGTGAGGCGTTAGGAATAGGGGTGATTCGATCGGCAATTGTAGAAATAACTTCCCTAATTCCCACCGCTGGCAAGGCAAATTTTTTGCCGGATGGTACAAAGAAAGTCAAGCAGAGTTCTCCTTCGCGCTGTTCCAAGCTAGGAGTAGTAACCACTGAAGCGTCTACACTACTGCTTAATACATCAAGCTCAAAAACCATGTTGATACTCCTAATGATTCAAGAGTTGTTGAATGGTGGCGATGAGTTCATAGGGATCAAACGGCTTACAAACGTAAGCATCAGCCCCTTGTTTCATGCCCCAGTGTCGATCAAAGTCTTCACTCTTAGAGCTGCACAAAATGACTGGTACATTCTGGGTTTTAGGGTCAGATTTTAATTTCCGACAAACCTCATAACCATTCATCTTAGGCATCACCACATCCAAAACAACAATATCTGGCACCGTAATCAGAGCCATATCTACAGCTTGTTCTCCATCAGTCGCAATATTGACTGTCAAGCCATTAGATTGTAGAAGTTCTTTCATCATCTCCCGCTGGGTAGTGCTGTCTTCGGCAATTAGTACTGTTCTCATAAATATCTCTGGCTTTGAAGATAGATGGGCGGTGATGAAAAAAAGATGATGAAAAGTGAGTGTAAACCGACTAGTCCGACATCTGTCATTAGGTAATAATTATAGGGATAATCTTTCCAGGATAACCATCGCATCAGATAACGTTTCTTCAAAGCTATGCTAGGCTTACCATTAATTATCGATATGTTAGCTTTAAAGCTCATACCAAAACGCCATAATCATAAAGCATGGCGTGACAGTACAACTCTAGTCTAGAATGGTAGCCGCCGGGCTTAAGATAATTAATTTATCCTGTAAATTCATTTTGCCCAAACCTTGTGCATAACTTGCTATAGCTGATCATGAAAAGAGATATTGTTGCAACATTTATGACTGTAGGCAATCTAGGAAATTGGCTATCTCAAAGATATTGATAAAATCAATACTGGTAGTTTTATGCTGATCAAGAGCTGAGTAAACTGTAGATTATGTTTATCGGTACATCAACTGGTTTTCCTGGGCATGATATAAGATAACTGCGACTAAATACGCATATCATCCCTCTGCCGACTATATTAGTCAGGCTAATGATGGCTTGTTCGTAAAATAGGTTGTTCTTTTAAGACTGCTGTTCATGTATGCTTGGTGGCTAATTTTAACAACTGAAATTGTGGCTGGCGGAAATTTTAGGTAATCTCAACAGTAAGACAGGGTAAGTCAACATGCTATACCTAGCAGAAATTCAAAAACAAAAGGGTGGGTTTATTGGTTCGGGTAAAGCCGAGCTGCGGTTGCTAGCTTGCCAGCGCACCGAACAAAATTGGAGTGCTATCCAAGGTGATGAACTAGTTTCCGCCCCAGACGAAGCTAGTAGCTATGGTACCGGTATTTTGATACTGGTGGATATGAATTCTAATCGGCAGATTCAAGGCCCCTTGCGCGAGGCTGGTCGTCATTTGGTAGGAATTCTCCAAAATCTATCGCGCCAGATCGAAAAGTACAAAAAAGAGGCCGACGAAATTGAAAGCTGGCGACAGTCTTTGGGTCTGCAAAGCCAACAACTGCAATTGCGCCAGGAAGAAATATTTAACCGGGAAGAAGAACTGGAATTTACTCGAGGCGAGTTAGAACGTTTGACTAGAGAATCTCAGCATTTAGAAGAGACGCTGAAGTCTAGTGCAAACGAACTAAAAGAGATTGCTAGTGCTCGGGAAAAATTACAGGAAGAACAAGAAATATTGGCTCAGCAAAAAAGAGGTGCTGGGCTTTCTGCTCATCAGGTGGCGACTATGCGATCGCTAGTAGCTCAATTTCAGGGCAGTAATGGCTCATTGGGGGCGCTCGAACTACAAGAAGAGCTATTGCAACAGCATGAAGAACAGCTGTATCAACAGCAACAGGAGGCAGCTACTAGCATGGCTGATTTAGACAATCAGCAGCAGTTAATTTGTGAGCAAAAGCTAGAATTGCAACAACTGCAAACCAATTTAGAACAATCCCAAACGGCTTGGGAGGTGCAGCAACAGGCTCTGAGCATTCGTCAAGAATATTCTAGGCAATTAAATGATCGTATTCACCTAGAAGGCGAAAATTATCAAAAAATCCTGATGTTGGCGCGGGGTGGTTTAACAGTGATAGCCAGTGACAAGGTAAATATTGAGCAGATTGAAAAGTTGCCCATTGAGGAACTACAGTCTATTGTAACCAGCCTACAAAAAGAGGTAGACCAAGCCAATAATTTAGTACAGCTGCAAGAAGAGGAGTTAACTGAGCAACAGGCTTTTCTGGTTAAGCTAGCAACAGAGATGGCTAATGCTAGTGATTTTGATAAGCTGCGTCTCGAAAATGAATTGAGTGAGGAACAAGATGGTTATCAAATGCTGGAGCAAACCCTAGAAGGCCAGCGGGAAACATTAATCGAGAGACAGGCTATTCTCCAGGCTCATATTAGTGTGTTGGAATACCGTCAAAACCAGTCTGGGGAAGGAGATGACACCTGGAATCAGGCTCTAGAACTCTTGGCTGACCAACGCCAACGTCAACAAGAAGAACTACAACGATCTGAAATTGAGATTCAGTATCTTCAGGGAGTGCTGGAACAAACCAAAACTAAGGTAGAAATTCAGGTTAATGAATATTTAGCCAAGTCTGAAGCAGTGCAAGCCCTGGAACAAGAATTGCAGTCTAGAAAACAAAGCAGTGTAGAGTTGCAAGCAAAACTAGCGTTGTATCAAGATGTAATTCAGCCTTTGCAGAACAATCTCCAGGGCTTAAAAGATCAACAAGGTAACACAGACGAGCATAGCAACCCCATCCAACAGCTAGAAGCCATGCTAAATGAACTGAGCTACGACCACCAAGATACTTCTTCGGGAATGTAAGAAGCACTCAGTCATAAATACTTTATCTTCGGACTTAGCTAATTGCTGCTATGTCCCTTTTTGATTTTTAAGTAGTTTTGTTGAATTTGTACCCAGCCGCCTGCTAATGAACTAGTTTGACTACCGCGTGGAGCGTGCAATAATTTTACGACTTGTTCGATCGATTGAAAATTGACGACAATCTGCTCGGACTGCAAAAAAATTCTGATAACGCGGCGCTGAATAGCGATCGATAAGGGCTGAAGAATCTGTCGATCGAGCATTCCCTTTTCGACTAGAGCCTGCTGATAATAGCCGATCGCCACACCTTCAAGATAGGTGGTCTCTGCTTGTAAAATCTCGGCGGTTTGGGCTAAATGCTTGCTAGATTGGCGGTTAAATTGGTTTTCCATCAGCGGCAGCAGCTGTTGCCTGACCCGATTGCGTGCATATTGGAGTTTGTCATTGTAAGGATCCAACCACACTGGTAACTGACGGCGGTGACAAAATTCACCAGTTTGGGCACGGGAGATATTGAGCAATGGCCGCACCAGCTGGATCTGCTCAGTCAATGGCCGGAATGGGCGCAAACTACTCAATCCATCACTACCAGAGCCCCGCATCAGGTTATAGATCAGCGTTTCGGCTACATCACTTTGGGTATGAGCCGTCACCACATACTGATAGCTATGAGCTTGAGCCATTTGGATGAGAGCCTGATAACGCCAATTTCTGGCAGCAGCTTCCTTTTCAGCTAACTCTTGGGCATTCCAGCAATGGTAGGTAATTTGCCAACTGGCAGCAACTTGGCGGACTCGCTCAGCAATACCCCGATCTTCTGCCCAACCATGGTCACAATGAGCTACCGCTAGTCGCCAATGCCACTGCGGCTGCAAATCGACCAGTAACTGACCTAGGCATAGAGAATCTTGACCACCAGAAACTGCCACCAAAACACTACTTTTGCCCGGCAAAATCTTTTGCTGGTGCAGTGATTGCTGCAAACTAACATGAAGATCTGTCCAAGTTTTCAGGTTATGCTCTGCCAATACCCGGCCAATTTGGTTGACTCATTTCATTCCAAACTTCGTCAATCAAAGATGGTCTACTGACATTCGATCGAGAAACCAGTTCGTCTAGATTAACTTCTGGAATTGCTGCTGACAAATCAAAATCTACATAGCTATTTTGCTCACCTTCACTATCCACTAGGTTCATTTCAATTTGACCAGTAACTGGTGACATGGTACCTAGCTCAAAATGTTCTTCTTCTAGAGTTGATTCAATGAAAGGGCTATTCGCCACCATGGCTGGTTGAGCGATCGCCTGGACAGGTTGCTCGACAACCGCCACTGTATTTGTTGTATTTGGAGGAGCCGGGCGAGAAGTCTTAGCTGCTGAGTTAGGGATAACTGCGCTGGGTGCCGGTGGAATAAAGCCCACATCGTCGGGAAAAAATTTCATGGTTAAATTCAGTCGAATCTTGCCCTTTTGCCAAGATTGAGAACTAAACCGGAGTACTTCCCCATCCATCCCTTCCTCATTAGACCATTCAGCTAAAACACTGTCTAACTGGTGACGAATTTTAGCCGTTAACTCACTGACCCGGTAAGTATTTTGCACATGTACAACTTCACCATCCGCCAGGAGATAAAAAAATTCGCCCCCAGTCACCGGCGACGACACTTCTAACAAGCCATCCTCAGGAGCGAACTCGATCGATAAACCCAAACGCACTTTACCTTTTTGCCAAGCTGCCGCTCCGAAACGGAGTACCTCGCCCGCAATGCCCTCTTCGTTGGACCATTCGGCTAGAGCTTCATCTAAATTACTGTGGATCTGAGCTGTTAGATCGCCGACTCGATGGGTACCTTGGACAGATACTACCTCACCGCTGGCTAGTGGTTGAAACTGATTACTCACGTCTACTTCTCACAATTGTGGTAAATACTGAGGGTGCTAGTACCCTAAGATAGCTTGAAACTGAAGATGCTACATTATGGAGCATCCCGAAATTTTACTTGTTTTGTTAGCAAAGATTATATATTTTAGTTGAAAAACCAGCCATAACTATGAAGTCCCTTACCTAAAATATTTACACCTAAGTAACAAATCCAAATAACAACGAAACCGGTGGCCGCCAGAATTGCTGGTTTACGACCTTGCCAACCCTTAGTGATGCGGGAATGGAGGTAGGCGGCAAAAAATAGCCAAGTAATTAAGGCCCATGTTTCTTTTGGATCCCAACTCCAGTAAGAACCCCAGGCTTCATTTGCCCACACGCCGCCAGCAATGATGCCGATGGTCAACAAGGGGAACCCTAAGCCAATAATTCGATAACTAACATTATCTAGGGTTTGTGCTAGGCTCAACCGCTGAGGAGACAATGG
>JAGVCD010000269.1 GCA_020059425.1 Chamaesiphon sp.
CCTGGCACCAACCTTTTTTGTCAGGTTTGCGGTGAAAAACTCTCCCAGCCAGTCATTAGTTATCTGGTTTCGGGGGCGATTCTCGAAGGTAGATATCGGTTAGTACAACAGATTGGTCAAGGGGGATTTGGTCGCACTTATTTGTGCGAAGATCTCAATCGTTTTAATGAGCCCTGCGTTTTAAAAGAATTTGCACCGCAGGTCCATGGTGCTACTGCTCTAGATAAAGCTAAGAATTTGTTTGAACGGGAAGCTAATGTTCTTTACCAGCTTCAGCATCCCCAAATTCCTAAGTTCCGAGAACTTTTTCAAATGACCACTGGTGGTGGCGGGTTATTTTTAGTACAAGACTATGTGGCTGGTCATACTTATCGTTATGCCCTCAATTCTCGTCTCCAGCAAAATCAAACTTTTCGAGAAGATGAAGTCCGACGATTGCTGGTACATCTTTTGCCAGTACTAGAATACACGCACTCTCTAGGAGTCATCCATCGCGATATTGCTCCTGATAATTTGATCATTCGATCGAGCGATGGATTACCCGTCTTAATCGATTTTGGAGGCGTAAAACAAATTGCCGTCAATGCCGAAATTCAGGCATTTGGCAATACTGAAGCTCTAACCCGCCTAGGAAAAGCAGGATACGCACCCAATGAGCAGATGCAACGGGGCACTGTTTCACCGCACAGCGATCTATATGCTTTAGCAGCTACTTGCTTAGTCTTACTAACTGGCCAAGAACCGACATCAATACTGGATCCAAAGACGATGAATTGGCAGTGGCGGAAGTTTATTCAGCTGTCACCCGATCTAGAGCAGATCTTCGATCGAATGCTGCAACCAAAACCTGGCGATCGAATGCAGTCTGCGACTGAAGTTTTACAAGCTCTGCAAAATCCGCAAAATCCTTTACCAGTAAATGTGCCGATGACCCAGCCGAGTGCTGCTGGCACCGCAGTCGTATCACCAAATAACAAGCAGGTATTGGCATCTCCCCACCAAAAAAATGCTTTTGTGTCTAGTTCAGCTGTGACTACCAATATGGGAAGTCGTGGCTGGCGCAAGATGATTAATCCGGCCTCGATCGGAATTGTGGGGACGTTGGCAGCGATTGGTCTGGGGTGGGGTGCCATCAGTGGTGTTAACAAGCCTCAACCAATACCGACTACGGCAATTAGCCCAGAATCAGAGTCGTCACCGTCGGGACTGCCATCCGATAGCTTTAATCCAGATAGTCCTAGCCCGGACAGTTCTGCTAGTCCAGAGGTTACGACAACACCCGCAATGCCTAGCCGGGAAACTTCACCGACCGAAACGCCTAAATCGCGATCGATAGAATCTGGCGAGGGGACTCCGTCGGTGGAAAATACTCCACGCTCCCGCCGATCGCGGGCAAGACGGTCACGGGTTAATAGTGAATCGTCTCGATCTCCGTCTGAGAAGTCTGAGAAATCTGTTCAGTCATCTAAATCTGAAACATCCGAATCAGAAGCTGAGTCGGAACAACCTAAACCCCGGCGCAGAAGACGCCGGGTAGTATCGGAGGAACCCGCGCCGCAGCGATCGACCACTCGCCGTAAAAAATCACAAGAATCTGACGCTCCCAACTTAGAGGGTAATAATCGCAAAACTGAGCCAGTCGAACAAGAACCCAGAACTAAGCCGGTGAGGCCAGACAAGCCTGATCAACCAGACCAGCCGGAGAAACCGGAGCCGAAGGATGAACCAGCAGGCAATAATAATGACGATGAACCAACGATCACTCAGCCCAAACAGAATGAATCACCACTGTTTTAAGCACTAATTTAACTGTCAAGATTGTTAAGTGTTAATGCGGTCGAATTGGATTTATTGATTTTTACCACTTAGAAACGGCTGGACAATCCTTTAAATACCAGCGCCAAGGTAACTCTACCCCTTGGGTCAATCCAATACGGGTAGTTTGGACAAGTTGAGGACGATCGATCTCCAACATCGTTTGCCAATCTAGGGAGCGGTGTTCGATCCACAATGCCTGATTTTGTTCTAGCTTTGTCCCATAGAGATTTCGATCGATTTGTAGCGCCCGACATAGCTTCCCTGGTCCAGCAGCTACTCGTTCAAACTTCTCTGTAGGTGAGATTGCCATTGTCTGTAATGTTTCGATATCTAATGCTAGTGCCCGAATCAGTACGGCACTGGCTGTACCATCTCGATCAGTAACCACATTCACGCAGTGATACATCCCATAAATCAAATATACATAAACATAGCCAGGGGCACCAAACATAATCCGATTTCGCGCTGTTTGTTTACGATAAGCATGACAAGCTGGATCACCGACTTGATAAGCTTCTGTCTCCACAATGAGGCCGCGTAACTGTTGACCATCGGCAAGTTGTCGCACCAGCGTACAACCAATTAAATCGGGAGCAACGGCAACAGCTGATCGATCGAACCACTCACTATCAATAATGGATGCCATTTAAATATTTATTGGATCGAACTGGATTTTTTGGTATTCTTCCTCAGAAATTAAGTTTGCCGGGTTAGCAATGCGATCGATAAACAAGATCCCTTCGAGATGGTCGTACTCGTGCTGAAAAATCCGGGCTACAAAATCCGTGAGCCTTTGCCGATGCAATAGACCGGACCGATCCATATATTCCACCTCGATCCACTGAGCCCGAGCTACCAATCCGCGCTGACCAGGCACACTCAAACAGCCTTCCCAACCCAGGACTTCGGTCGAGCTGCGATCGATAATTTGGGGATTAATCATCGC
>JAGVCD010000061.1 GCA_020059425.1 Chamaesiphon sp.
ATTGGGCTTGCTCTGGATATAGGTTCTCTAAATGGTGTAAATTCATAATCAAACATTTTTTGTGGGTGGGATGATCATCTCATCCTTTTTTCTCATTTAACCTCCCACATCCTCTGGATGCGCCCTCCATGCTGTATAAGAATTGTGTTATCCCACTACACAGAACCAGTCCCAAATAATATTTTTTAGCTGTGGCCACCATTTTCCTGAGCTTTGGGCAAAACTTACTCCACCTTATAAATTTAGCTAAAATGGACTTCACAGGTTAGTAGATCTTATTAAC
This sequence comes from Chamaesiphon sp., assembly GCA_020059425.1. The sequence goes on from JAGVCD010000061.1 coordinate 284, forward strand.
TTACACGTAATCTTATTTAGGTCAGCGCATATGTTGTTTCCTTTTTCCTGTGGATTTAACCAGCCATCCTACCAAGACTACAGACGGCACAAGTTAAAAATGCTCAAAGCTGTCCGCGATTTTCATGAGACTCGCCTAGCTGCTACCAATGCTGAAATTTCAACTATGGAAAGGCAGATGTCTGAGACGGAAGGCTCTCAGCCTGTGTAAGCATTCATGGCAAATTGAGGCTATGGGTGAAATGACATAATTATTAGCGAGTTAAGCAGGGGTCGCAGCTTCGGCCTTGGGCTTCTTCTCGAAGACTTGGATGTTCGGTTGCTCAAGGATGAAACCGTTGGCAGTCGCTTTACCCATTTGACCTGCGATCGCCGCTACCCACATTGGGAAATTAGCCTGGGCTTCCGTTAGTTTCTTCCAAACTTTGGGCTTGACGGTGACTGAGACTATCCGACCATCGCAATCAAGCTCAAAGGACTGCCAGCCATCCTTGACTGCATTAGCCTTGGGCAGCTCGTTGATTTTGATGATGAGCTCTAGTTTTCCAGTGGTAGCCATAGGGATTTTTGGGAGTGGGGGTGAACTTTGCTTGATGATTTTATTGAAATTGTTTTAGAGATTTGATTCTTTATCAATTGCTAGTTCTAAAATCTTGATAATTTCAGGTAATTCCTTTAAAAGCTTACGCTCTTTTAGATTAGTATGTTCGGTCTTTTGATATTGCAATAAAGCTGAAATCGCCTGTTTAAGGTACTTTTGGCTAAATGGGACAGATGTCCCATTTAGCTTCTCTGGTGATTCTGTTGACTCAGCGGCCAAGTAACGTTTGATTTGGCGTTCGGACTTACCTACAATTACTGCCAGCGAAGGGAGTAAAGCTTTTTGACCAGCTCTAGCACGACCGGGAGTGTGATGATACCCCGCATCCTTTAAGCGATCAGCTAAATCCCTCACTTCGGCAGCGGTATAGTCTCTACGCTTTTCGTTTTCTGTGGCTTCAATCGCCAAAGCCAAATTTGGATTATCAAAAGCATTGAAGTCATAGCGGCGTACTGGAATACCCACACTAAAATGTTCAGTGTAGGCGACGGGATTAGTTTCTTGGAGATAGACAATCGCAGCTCGGCGGTGCCCCCCAGCTAATAACCTCCCTTGAGAATCCACGGCAATTGGTTGAATAAGTCCAAGTACTGCAATCGACTCAGCCAAAGATTCCATATGAGCTAGATTAAGCTGGCGGGTATCTAGGGGGCGATCAATAATCTCATCTAAGGCCATCAAAGACGAAAGCTGATTTTCATTAGTGGCAGTTACATTGATGGTCAATAGGTTATCGACCCCACGCATTTTAGCCAGAACTGGGCGCTTGGCCATTAGGGAAGATCCTCCAAACTACGAGCGATGGTTTCTAAAATAGCTACTGCTGGATGGCGGGGCGCATATATCCCCAGAGGCTGGAGACTCATGGCTGCGTCAGCAAATGCGGTAGCCCTAGGGATGGGTGGAAAGACAGTGGCCAAGGAGGAGACTTGCTCTTGTAATGCCTCTAGAATTTGACGGTCTTGGCCAGCGTTGGCGTAAAGGGTAGGAACAAAACCTGCAATAGCCAGGGAAGGATTGATGCGCTTCTTGACTTTCGCAATTGTATCTAACAGCAGCTCTACACCCTTAAATGCTTTGAAATGTGTCTGCACTGGCACTAACACATGGGTAGCAGCGGTAAGGGCTAAGATACTAAGAATCCCTAAGCTAGGGGGGCAGTCAATAAGGATGAAGTCGTAGTTGTCTAATTCATCCGCGAGAGCTTGCTTTAATCGAATTTCACGAGCCATAACTGATGATAATTGAATCTCTACAGCACTGAGATCAATATTGGCAGGGACTAAATCCATCCCATGCAGACCCCTGTGAATGGGTAGAGGAGCATCTTCATCAAGTAAGCGATCAGCAATAATGTTTTCTAGCTCATGGGATTCCAGACCCATAAAAATAGTGAGACTGGCTTGGGGGTCAATATCTACCAGAAGAACTCGCTGCTTCTGTTGGGATAGCTGATAGCCAACGTTCATTGTGAGGCTAGTTTTAGCGACCCCGCCAGCTTGATTGAAAAATGCGATGATTTTGGCCACTAGATCTTTACAAACTTCTGAATATCTGAATAGTGTACCATCGGACTTTAGTTCTATTGAAGGGTAAAATTTCTAAGAAGCAAGAATAAAAATGCCCAATGGAAATAGATCGTGAGGCTATTCACCTTAACCATGTCCACTACCCCAACATCTCGCTACTCCCCAGACTGGCCAAAGATTGCCAACGCCGTCAAAAACCTCGCCGACTGGCACTGTCACCGCTGCGGCATCCAATGTTTGCGCCCTGGCGATCGACTATTCACCCCAAAGCAGCGAGCCAATTTACTCCAAGTACACCACTGCGACTGCAACCCAGCCAACAACAGCCCCGAAAACTTGGTGGCACTTTGCACAGTTTGCCATCTCCACATGCACCGTAAGCATCATGGGACGATCTTGGCGGGTCAAGGAATATTGGCGCTGGGCGTGGAGCAGCGATTGCCAGCAAGGTCAGCTCGGCGGGTGCCGTTGATTGTGCAGCTCGATTTATGGAGCCGGGGGGTTCGGTGGCGGCAACTGGGGTTTTGGGATTGATAGGTTACTGGGACGGTAATATGGAGTGGAGCCAAATAGAAGATAGTATGCAGTCGATTACCACTGAAACAACGGAACCCAACGAAGCCCTTGGGAAAAAAACAAAAGACCCTTGATCGCTATCAAGCCATTGGAACGATCGAAGGTATTCTAGAGGCTCTTCCGGATCTCCCGTGAAATCCTCCATATTTAGCGTCTTAGTAGTGGAAAGGATTTATGGAATGATATAGACATTATTACCTAGAAAACTCCGATGGATAACAATCTTCAAATTCCGCTAGATCTGCCAGATGTTCGGGTTCTTAACGTCAGCAAAATTGAAAAAGGAGCCTGGTTGATTTTGGTGGAAAGCACAGTTAGGGAGACACCTTGTCGAAAATGTGGAAAGCCCATCACCGATTGCCATGGCCTAGATACGTCAATTCGATTACGACACCTACCTTTATTTGAAGTGCCTGTGTACATCGAGTTGCAACCCAAAAGATACCGTTGTCAGCAATGTGATGGGAGACCAACGAGTACCCAAGAACTATCTTGGTATCAGCACCGTAGCCCAAACACCAAAGCCTATGAGCAGTGGTTACTGAGAATGTTGATCAACTCAACCGTGGCGGATGTAAGTCACAAGCTTAAATTAAGTGAGGAATGTGTCACAGGTGTCTTAGATCGTTGGATCGAGACAAAAGTAAACTGGTCAGCCTTTGAATCTATTGCAGTAATTGGGATTGATGAAATCTCTTTGAAACGAGGTCATCGAGATTTTGTAGCACTAGTGACGACTCCAACAGCTCAAGGGGTGGCAATTCTAACAGTCTTAAACGACCGCAAACAAGAGACCGTCGCAACTTTTTTATCATCGATTCCAGAGCCTCTTAAAGGTACAGTGCAGCGGGTGTGTACCGACATGTACAAAGGATATGTCAGCGCTGCAAAAACACAATTACCGCAAGCCAAGATTGTGATAGACCGATTTCATGTTGCTCGGGCTTATCGAGATTGTGCTGATAAAGTGCGTAAGCAAGAAATGAGACGGCTAAAACAAGAACTACCGGAAGCTGACTATGGTTTACTAAAAGGAGTGATGTGGGTGTTTCGGAAATCAGAAGCTGAGCTTAAAGACGAGGAATTGGAACAGTTGCAGCTATTATTCAGCTATTCTCCAAAATTAGCCAAAGCATATCTCTTGCGAGAAGAACTGACGAATATTTTTGAGAAGGACTATACCAAAACGGGAGCTAAATGCGCGATTCAAGCATGGTGTAAGAGGGTGCGAAAGTATGAAATTGAAGCATTTGAGAGTTTCTTGACCACACTCAGTAATTGGCCTGGTTGACGGACAAAAGTTTAGCAAGCCCAGTTTAAATCATGAACAACAAACTGAATGCGATAAGCCTTTTGTTCATGCTGGAGATTGGAAGC
>JAGVCD010000241.1 GCA_020059425.1 Chamaesiphon sp.
GTTGGTGGGATGCTCGACTCCAGCCCGAATTTTGGTGACTAATTGCTGGGCATAAACTGACATAAAGTCCCGCGCCGTAATTTGACCAGGAGCAGCAGCCACCGTAAAACTATCGGCTGTAGCTAAGGCCAAAATGGCGGTAATATCTTTTTTTTGCAGACCGCCTTGCGCCGTAAAAAACTTTAAACCGTTGCGATTAAAGGGTAAATGGCTAGCCGTCAGCATAATCGCGCCATCGCACTCAAAACCAGATGTAATCGTACTCATAAACATGGCTGGCGTGGAAGCCAGTTCAAAGTTATAGACGTGGCTACCCAGAGAGGTGATGCCTTCCGCCACCGCTTGCATTAAAGCTGGCCCGGAGAGGCGACTATCCCGTCCGATGGCGATCGTTATTTCTGTACTAGACTTATTAATTTTTTGCGCTAGCCAAGTAGCAAAGGATTGGCCAAGGATGGTGGCAATAGCTGGAGTAAGATTGACCTGTTCACCGGGCACGCCCTCTAAGGCCACCCCGCGAATATCTGAACCATTTTGGAGTTGTCCCCAGTTAAAGTTTTCCATGATTAAGGTGTCGGCGCTGCGGCGATCAATTCCTCTGATAATATATCGTCTTTAGCCAACAAATCTTGAGCAGCAGCCAGCATCGCTGCACTAATATTTTCTAAATCCGGGCGATTATCGAGGTAAGTTGTCAGGGCATCGATCGGACTACTGGCCGTGGCACCTAATTCTGGCAAGCGCGGCTGGTTCAGCTGACTAATCAGCTCAGCTTGAATGGTGTAACTATGGGCAACTTTTAACAGTTCATGAAGCTGAGGATTACTAATTAGCTCGGTCTGTTGGGGGGTGATTTGATAAACCAAACGCACCACTGCATCTTCTAACTGGGCTTTATCGATCGCCTTCAAAATCAGCGCTTGGGGGTCTTCAGCTTTACTGGCATCTACTTTCACTGTGACAAACGGGCGCACTGGCAAGGGGCAAAACTCCCAGTCCACTTGAAAACCTCGATCTACATCAGGGAGTACTTCACAGGCTATAGCCTGAATATCAATCATCACATAGCCCTTATCTTCTTTTTCTTCGCTGAAATCTACCCGCTCAATGCTGCCAGGATAGACCACTGGCGGATTATTAGATTTGTTCAGATTTTGATGGCGATGCACATGACCGAGGGCCACGTAGTCAAAACAAGGCCGGGTCAGCATCGAAACAGGCATACTAAAGCCTTTGCCGACAGCTAATAATTTCTCCGCTCCCAGCTTGGCATTGTCGGCCATCAAATGTCCCAGAAGAATGGTTGGCACATTCGGATCAAGCTGGCGGATTTCTCCTTCTAGGGCTGGTTCTAAGCGACTTAGCAGTAAATCATTCACTTCGCTCAAAGATAATTTCTCCGATTCCGGACGGGTCAATAAGGCCGATCGATTGATCCAAGGAATAGTTAAAACTTGGAGCTGGCCATTACTAGTGTCGATGCGGTGGGTGGTAAGACTGTCGCCGACAATAATCCCCGGTACCCCTAGAGTGCGGTAAATTGACAAGCTAGCACCGCCCTGTCCTTGGGCATGTTGGTCGTGGTTGCCCACTAACAGAATGGTCGGAATCTGGTGGTCGGCGAGTCGCCGAAATTGACTAGCAAAGGCTTCTTGAATATAGGGCGCAGGCGTGGCATCAGGGAAGGCATCGCCGCCAAACAACACCACATCCACTGGTTCTTGAATCGCTCGATCGATGCAGGCCGTTAGTGATCGAACAAAGTCTTCTAGACGGGTATTGAGTCCGGTAGTCGGATTCACCCGTCCCTGGGCAAAGCCACTGCCCATATGAATGTCAGATAGATGCAGAATTTTCATAGCAGCCAAATTTTAACTATATTTGCTAACGATTAGGATCTTTTTTTGTTTCCATTCAATACCTAGCATTGCATCTACCTCATCTCTGGTTAAATGATTAAACTTGTAGACCATAATCGTTGAGACTAAACCAATTATGACACGTCATCAATCCGAAACGAAGTTTCCTTAAATTCCACCAACAATAACTATAATCAACTAAATCAATTGAATTTTCAGAAAATCAAACTCTAGTACATCTAGACAAAGTCATCACTATAATTGAGCCTCGATCGCAATTCCTCGATCGATACTCCATGCCATAACCAATCCCCAGCAATTTCGGCTAGCGGCACCAACACAAAACTGCGATCGGCCATGTAGGGGTGGGGCACTTGCAAGCCAACCGTATCAATTTGCCAGCGACCATAGAGCAGTAAATCCAAATCCAGCGTCCTGGCTCCCCAATGCACCTGCCGTTCTCGACCAAAATGTTGCTCGATCGATTGCAACACCCCCAACACTTGCCAAGGATTCAAGCTAGTCATAAAAGTGGCACAGCCGTTCAGGTAATCCGGCTGTGGCGGCCCCACTGGTTTGGTGCAATACCAACAAGAAACCCGAATATTGTTAATTTGGGGAATAGCGCGGAGTTGTTCGATCGACTGTTCCAAAATTTGCTGACTAGGGCCCAGGTTACTTCCCAGGCCAATGGCACATGCGATCTCAGTCATTTTTTGCTAATCACCCAAATATATCCCCAGACCCCGCGCCGTTTTCACCAAAGTACTCTCTGGATTAACCGCACAATAGAGCGAAATCGCTTGCTGAATCGGTACCGTAATCACCTCTCGTCGCTGCCAAGCGACCATGTGGTCGTACTTTTCATCGGCAATCAAATCGACCGCCGCTACGCCAAAAGCTGAAGCAATCAAGCGATCGAGTGGCGAGGGCATTCCACCCCGTTGGGTGTGCCCCAAAACGGTAACTCTGGTTTCAGCACCACTGGCAGCGGCAATTTTAGTCGCTAGATAATGGCCGATACCGCCATAGCGATTATGGCTAATTTCCACAATCTCACCACATTCAGTCTTCACAGCTTCCGAGACAATAATCAAGGAATAGTTTTTGCCCTGGGACTGGCGGGCGCGAATCCGTTCACAGAGATTAGTGACGCTGTAAGGGAGTTCAGGAATGAGAATCACATCGGCGCCACCGGCAATCCCGGCACTGATCGCGATATGACCAGCGTCGCGTCCCATGACTTCTAAAATCATGGCACGGGAATGACTTGCGGCAGTAAAATGCAAGCGATCGAGTGCTTCGGTGGCGATATTTACAGCGGTGTCAAAACCGATCGATCTTTCGGTAATGCCTACGTCGTTATCAATAGTTTTAGGGATAGCGACTAAATTCATGCCGCCCTGTTGGGCGAGTTTACGCAAAATTGCTAAACTGCCATCACCGCCAATTGCCACTAAAGCACTTAAGCCCAACTGGTGATAGCCATCAATAATTTCTTGAGATCGATCGAGTAGTTCACCGTTCTCCATCGGAAAGGCAAAGGGATCGCCCTTATTGGTGGTACCAAGGAAGGTGCCGCCCATGACCAGCAATCGATCGACCAGCGGAATCGTTAATTCGAGGGCATCGATCGGGCGTTCCATTAAGCCCTGCGTCGCCCGACTAATCCCCATTACTTGCCAGCCATAGGTATCGATCGCTCGGTGTACGACGGCGCGAATAGCGGCATTGAGGCCAGCGCAGTCGCCGCCACTGGTGAGGATACCAATTCGTTTCTGGGGTGTCATAGGGATCAAGAGCTTTTATCGAAAATTCATTGAATCCTCCCCCGCTATAAAAGACGGGAGATTCCGATGAGTGGTTACACGGCTTTTCGGTCGGAGCAATGCTCACCTATCTGGCCATGGCGTTCATCGTAGTTAGCGAATTGCTCTAAGGGTGGTTGAGCCAGCCTACTTTCATCAAAGATTACTCGTTCGCAATTTATTTTTGACCGTCGCCATGCCGCTAACAGGATAGATTCCATCCCTGGATACGCATTAATCGCATCCTGCAATAACAACTCATTCTCAACAACATATCTAGCTAGAAACGCACTGAATAAATCCCTTTGCATCACAATGCCAGTCTGGTCATGATGTACTCTTTCTGACAGGGATTTTTTAATTCTCTTCCCCGTTAGATGAGTTTGAGATAATGCCGTTTTTCTAGTAGAAAACTTGGTGAACGAACCGCCAGCACTTTCAGCCTTGCGTTTCAGTTCAGATTGAAAAAACCCAGGGGATTTAGCCGCGATAGCTTTTCCATAACGCTTCTGCCATCCTTTTACAGAAACGTTCTCAGCCTTGATTTGATTACCGTTGCGCAGGATATCATTAACCAACTCACGGTTTTTTGATTTAGAATAAGCCGCTCTACGTCTCTCTAGTTCACGCTTTTTAGCACTGAGCCTTAGATAGTTTTTCGACTTATTCCACTTGCGCCTACCCTTTTTGACCTTCCCCTTCTTAACTATGGTTTTGCGACCTTTACGACCTTCCCGATCTGGTTCGTAATTATCAGGATTAGCTACCCGCTGGGAACGCTGCATTTTGCACTGAATTGCGGCTATGTCCTTTTTTAGGACAGGTACTTTTTCAGCAAATGGTAATAAACCTGCATTTTGGTCACAAACATAGGCAACATTGGAGACATTGAGGTCGATACCTATTTCTCCTTGGGTTACAAAGTTTTCTTTCTTCTGATAAGGCAAGCCTTCACAGATTAATTGAGCAAACCAGCGTTGTTTTCCATGCAGTTCTCGCTTGAGCAGCCGAACATATTTCACCGTAGAAGATAGCCCATGCTTCAATACAAGATTTTTCTCATCAATAATACTCTCCAGCTTGAGTTTCCCCCAAACTAATTGATTACTATTCCAGCGAATACCCTGCTTATTGCTTTTACCCTCCATGCTGTTAAATCTGTTAGGTACCTTGAACCGCACTTTGTTAGCGTAGCCAAACAGCACCTTTTCGCTAGCCTGAAATGCTCTGGTCGCAAGTTTTTGCCCGGCGGCGGCATCAATCTTAGAGGCAATCCATCCAGCTGCTTTCGCTGTTGTGGCTGCAAACGATTGAAGATCATAATCAGAGTAACGATAAGTTTTCTTTGCTAGTTGAAAAGCATCATTGCGCTCTTTCCCTTTGTTCATTTTCTTGGCATGTTGAAATAGTTCAGACTTTCGCACCAAATTCATCCGCAGCATTGATTCGTTTAACAGTGCGTTATAAAGCTGCCGACCTGCCTGAAAGCGGGATAGCAATTCAGCTTCGTCTTGACTGCTAACAATCAATGGAATTTCGGTTGTGAATGATGGAGTTTTAGCCCGTCCCAATAGTTTTCACCTTTTAAAGTTTACTTGTTCTATGTTAGCATTTTGGTTGACAAATATCAAATTATCAACCGGAGAGAAGTGGGAAAAGATTCTTTGGGCTATCGTCATAATGAGCATTCTGTGGGACTAGCTACTGTCCATTTAGTTTGGATACCCAAAAGACGTAGACCAGTTCTAAAGGGAGATATCAAACTACGACTATCTGAAATCCTAGATTCTGTTGCCCATGATAAGGGTTGGATTATAAAGGCCAAGGAAATTGCCTCAGACCATGTTCATTTGCTGATTGAATATGACGAAACTACTCCAATTTGTGAAGTTGTTAGAGCTTTTAAAGGCCGTAGTTCTAGATTACTTAGAGCTGAGTTTCCAAGTTTACTCAAGTTGCCCTCGTTGTGGACTAGAAGTTATTTCTATGACACCAGTGGCAAAGTCAGTACA